>CBDTXT010000128.1:0-7818 GCA_965364465.1 uncultured Chromatiaceae bacterium | reverse complement strand
GCAGGACCAGAGCCGCGGCCAGCGTCAACCCGACGAGCAATCCGAACGATGTCAACAACAACGGGTCGCTGGAGCCACTCGACGTCGGTATCCGGGCCATCAATGCACTGCTCAGTGTCGGGCGCGGGCAGCGCCTCGGCCTGTTTGCCGGGTCCGGTGTTGGCAAATCGGTATTGCTCGGCATGATGACCCGTTATACGGATGCGGATGTCGTCGTGGTCGGCCTGATCGGTGAGCGTGGCCGCGAGGTCAAGGAATTCGTCGACAATATTCTCGGTGAAGAGGGTCTACGGCGTGCGGTGGTGGTCGCTGTCCCGGCCGACCAGCCGCCGTTGCGGCGCATGCACGGCGCGATGCTGGCGACCGCGATTGCCGAGTACTTTCGCGATCAGGGCAGGCAGGTGCTGTTGCTGATGGATTCGTTGACACGCTTTGCCCAGGCGCAGCGGGAGATCGGTCTGGCGATCAACGAGCCACCGGCGACCAAGGGCTATCCGCCGTCGGTGTTCGCGAAACTGCCGCAACTGGTGGAGCGCGCCGGCAACGGCGATCGGGGCGGCGGCTCGATCACCGCGTTCTACACGGTGCTGGCCGAGGGTGACGATCAGAACGACCCGATCGCCGATGCCGCCCGTGCGATCCTCGACGGGCACATCGTGTTGTCGCGCCGTCTGGCCGAGTCCGGCCATTACCCGGCGATCGACATCGAGGCCTCGGTGAGCCGTGCGATGAACGAGATCGCGGACCGCCCGCACCTCGCGGCAGCCCGCGAGTTCAAGCAGCTTTACAGTCTGTATCAGCAGAACAGGGACCTGATTTCGGTCGGGGCCTACGAACCCGGGTCGAACGAACAGATCGACCTGGCGATTGCCGCGATGCCGTCGCTGCGCGAGTTCCTGCACCAGGACATGCACAATCGGTTCGGTACGCGCGAAAGCCTGCGTGACCTGCTGACGCTGTTTCCGCAGGACGCGCACCTGGCGCAGGGCCCCGGGGAGCCCGGGTAAATGTCGTCGTCCGACCGCTTCAAACCGATACAAGAGCTGGCGTCGCACAGGGAGCGCAAGGCGGCAGCCGCACTCGGTGAATCCCTGCGACAGCGTGCGGCTGCGCGACAACGTCTCGATGAACTCAAACGGTATCTGGCGGAATATCTCGATCGGTATGCCAGCGCTGCTGGCAATGGTCTCTCGGGCGGCCAGATCCTCGAGTATCAGGTGTTCATCAGCAAGCTGCAGACCGCTATCGCCGAACAGGAGCAGGTCGTCTCACGGTCGCAGCGTGAGTGCGACATGAGCAAGGCGCAATGGCGAGGTCGATACAGCAAGTCCAAGGCGATGTCGAACGCGGTCGACCGCATGCACAGCGAGGAGCGCAGGGAACAGGAGCGCAAAGAGCAGTCGGAGGCAGACGACCGCCCGCCGCGCCGACGCTGAGCGAACCCGCTGACGGGCGAGAAGCAGTAGCGAGATCCAGGAAGCAGCCGCCGACTCAGACGCTGCGCTTGCGTGCGGCGGCTTCGCGCAGACGCTTGATCTGAAACAGGGTGCCGCGTTCCTCCTCTTCCAGTGCCTCGGCGATCTGCTTGATGACACTGGTGTAAGACGGGATGATGTTGTACTTGAGCGCATTGACGCGCTTTTGTGCCTTGCGCTGTTCGCTGATCAGCCGATACAGCGCCATCTCGACCGCAGCGAGCTCTGCGAGGTGGACCGCCGCTTGGGCGAAGGACTGTCGCGCCTCGTCGAAGCTGGGGTCGGTGCCGAGCAGGCCGACCGGTTTCGGGGACACCACGGACGCATCCACCGAGGGATACTGGACCCCGAGTGAGCGACGCGGCAGCACCTTCATGCTGATCGACGGTGTGGCCCCGAGGGTGGCCTGCGCGATACTGCGATCACCCATGCGCAGCTGCGCGATGCTGAGCCAGCGGTAGGCCTTGTGCAGTGACTCGTGGGCAATTCGCTTCTTCTCCTGGTACTCCTTGATGTGTTGGTAGACCAGGCGGGTCAGCAGTTCGCGCTTGCGCTCGAGCAGGGCATGGCCGTCTTCGAGGAAGCGCACCTGCTTGCGCAGGCTGAGCAGTGCGCTCTTGGTCGGGGCAGTGCGCAGGCGGCTCATGCCGTCTCCTTGCCGCTTCGGTGGTAGTGTGCCAAGTCGGTCTCACTTACCCGCGTGAGCGCCTCGCGCGGGAAACGCGACAGCAGTTCCCAGGCCAGGTTCAGTGTCTCGATCACGCTGCGGTTCTCGTCCTCGCGCTGGCCGACGAAGTGTTGGTCGAAATCCCGCGCGAACTCGAGATAGCGCTGATCGCGGGTCGAAAGCTCCTCCGCGCCGATGATCGAGGCCAGGTTGCGCGCCTCCTGGGCCTTCGCATACAAGGCGTAGAGCTGGTTCGCCACCCGCGGATGGTCGTCCCGCGTGTCTTCCTTGCCGATACCGTCTTTCATCAGGCGCGACAGCGATGGCGCGATGTCGACCGGTGGGTAGATGCCCTGGTTGTTCAGTTCACGCGAAAGCACGATCTGGCCCTCGGTGATGTAACCGGTCAGGTCGGGAATCGGGTGGGTGATGTCGTCCGACGGCATTGAAACCACCGGTACCATCGTCACCGAACCGTGTCGGTTGCGGATCCGCCCGGAGCGTTCGTAGATCTCGGCCAGATCGGAATAGAGGTATCCCGGGTAGCCCTTGCGCGCCGGCACGTCCCCTTTGGCTGTCGCAACCTCTCGCAGGGCCTCGGCATAGTGGGTCATGTCCGTCATCACGACCAGCACATGGCGGTCGAGGTCGAAGGCGAGATACTCGGCGGCGGTCAGCGCGACGCGCGGCAGCGCAAGCCGCTCGACCGGCGGGTCGTCCGCATGGTTGATGAACATCACCACGTTTCCCAGAACCCCCGAGTCGGAAAACGACTCGCGGAAAAAACGGGCATCGGTGTAGGACACGCCCATCGCCGCAAACACGATCGCGAAGTTGCTCGCCTCGCCGGGCAGCCTGGCCTGTCGTACGATCTGGGCGGCCAGCCGGTTGTGCGGCAGCCCGGACGCGGAGAAGATCGGCAGCTTCTGGCCGCGCACCAGCGAATTCAGGCCATCGATGGTCGAGATGCCGGTCTGGATGAACTCACGGGGATAGTTGCGGGCAGCCGGGTTGATCGCCGAGCCGCTGATGCCTCGCGCCTCGCCGTCGACGATCGGCGGACGGTCGTCTCGGGGTTCGCCGATGCCGTTGAAGACACGACCGAGCAGGCCCGGACTGACGGTCAGTGTCAGCGGTTGATCGAGGAAGCGCACCCAGGTGTTATGGAGGTCAATGTCATCGGTTCCCTCGAAGACCTGTATCAGGGTCTCGCCCTCGGCGGAGACGATGACCTGTCCGTTGCGGCGGCGCCCCAGGTGGTCACGGATCCGCACCCGGTCTGCGAAGGCGACCTTGTCCACCCCCCTGACGATGAGCAGGCCGCCCTGTGCGGCCTCTGCCCGACGGTACTCGACGTCGCTCATTCGGCGCCCTCCTCGCTCGATGCATACTCGCTGCGCAATGCGCTGAGCGCCTGATAGACTTCGCTCGCGAACGCAGCGAGTTCCTCGCTCTCGTCGCTGCGCCAGGTCGACTTGGCGCGCCGTATGCGCGCGATGATCGGATGCTCGGCGAGTTCCTGGACGGGCGCCCCGAGCGTGATCAGTTCCTGGCCGCGATCGAATACCTGCATCACCAGCTCGAGCAGATCGAACTGCTTGCGCGGTGAGCAGTAACTGTCGGCTTCGTCGAGTGCGCTTTGCTGCAGTACCGCCTCCTTGACCAGTGATGCGCCCTCCAGCTCCCAGCGCTGCGCCGCGGACAATGCCTCGGGCCCGACCAGGTTCACGATGCGCGACAACTCGGCATCGCGCGCCAGCAGCGCCAGTGCCTCGGTGCGCCGTTTGCTCCATGCACCGCTGATGTGCTGCGCCCACCAGCCGGCGGCGACCGGGACATCCTGGGAGAAGCTGTCTACCCAGTCCACCGAAGGATAGTGGCGTGCGTCTGCCAGTTCCTTGGACAGCGCCCAGAAGGTCTGGATGATTTCCTTGGTATGACTGGTGACCGGTTCGGAGAAGTCCCCACCGGGTGGCGATACCGCACCGATCAGGGTTACCGAACCGCGCTGGCCGTCCAGCGTCTGGACGCGCCCCGCGCGCTCGTAGATCGCGGCCAGGCGAGAACCCAGATAGGCCGGGTAGCCTTCTTCGACCGGCATATGGCCGAGGCGGCCCGCCACCTCGCGCAGTGCCTCCGCCCAGCGCGAGGTCGAATCGGCGAGCATAACGACATCGTAGCCCTGGTCGCGGAAGTACTCGGCCATGGTCATGCCCACGTAGATCGAGGCCTCGCGGGCAACCACGGGCATGTTCGAGGTATTTGCGACCAGCAGCGTACGCTCCATCATGCCGCGTCCGGTGTGCGGATCCTCGAGTTGCGGGAAGCTTTCCAGCACATCCACCAGTTCGTTGCCGCGCTCGCCGCACCCGACGTATATCACGATGTCTGCGTTCGACCAGCGCGCCACCTGTTGCTGCACCATGGTCTTGCCGGCGCCGAACGGCCCGGGTACCGCTCCCTTTCCACCCTTTAGGAGCGGAAAGAAGGTGTCGAGGATGCGCTGTCCGGTGATCAGTGGCTCGACGCCGTGGTCGCGCTTGTCGTAAGGTCGCGGCCGGCGCACCGGCCAGCGCTGATACAGCTTCAGCTTGTGCACCTGCCCCGCAGCGTCGCGCACCCTGGCAATGGTCTTGTCCAGCGTGTAGTCGCCGGCCGGCGCCAGGTCGATGAGTTCGCCGTTGATGTCCGGTGGCACCAGGATGCGGTGCTCTATGGTTTCGGTCTCCTGCACCGTGCCCAGGCGCGTGCCCGCGGTGACCGTCCGGCCGCATTCCAGTTCGTAGCTTGGGTTGAATGTCCAGGCGCGCTCACGATCCAGCGAATCGATGCGCAGGCCGCGCGGGATGTTGTCGCCGGCCCGGTCGGCGATCTCCTGCAGCGGGCGCTGCACCCCGTCGAAGATGCCCTGCAACAGCCCGGGGCCGAGCTCGACAGTCAGCGGGTGGCCGAGTCCCTCGACTGATTCGCCCGGGCGCAGGCCGTCGGTCGACTCGTAGGCCTGGACGACCGCATCGTCGCCCTCGAGCGCGATGATCTCGCCGATGATGTCGAGTGAGCCGATACGGATCTGTTCGCCGTTGCGCCCGCCCGGCAGGTGGACACGCAGGATCGGTCCGTTGATCTCGCGGATGTGGCCGCTGCGCGCATCGTTCATAGTGGGCCTCCGCTGCGCGCACTGGCGTTCATGTCGGTCGGGAGCAACTGCTGCAGTATCACGCGCTGGATATCGGCCTCGAGGCGCGCCAGGCGTCCCTCGAAGCGATTGTCGACCTGGGCGCGATTGTCTTGTGTGCGCAGCTTGACGCCACCGCTGCCCCAGGTTGGCTTCTCGGACAGCGTAATGCTGCGTGCGGGCGCCGCCTCGCTCACAAGTGCCGGCCACTCGGCGCGCAGCCATTCCAGATCGTCTGAATTGACCTCTGCGGTCAGCTCGCCAGGGGGCAGCAGACCGGCTGCGTCCCGCACCATCGCGACCAACCAGGCCCGATAGCCGTCGCGGTCGGCACACAGCGTCCGCATGCGCTGTCCGAGGCGGCCCTGCACCACCTGCACGAGTTCCCAGCGTAATTGGTCGAGGCGCGCCTGCATCTTGAGCTCGCTGGCCTGGGTCACGCGGCGGAAGTGCCGTTCGGCCTCCGCCTTGCCGATCAGCACCTCGCGTTCTTCCGCCAGGTGCAGGCGCTGCGCGACGTCGCGCAGGATGGTGTCACGCTGACGGCTGGCCTTGTCATGGACCTCCTGCGCCAGTTCCTCGGCGCGCGTCATGATCGCCCGCTCCAGCGCGTGCAGTTGGTTTTCTGTTGACTGGCTCATTTCGCGTCCCCGTCCAGACCGAGCAACTGCTGGATGCGGTCGTCGATCGCGCTGCGCATGTCACCGGGCCGGAAGAGCGGCGGCACCTGGGTCAGCAGGATTCGCCCGCCCTCGCGCCGCACCTGCTCCAGGCGCTGGCTACCGGATTCTGCCAATGGCTGGTCTATCACGACGAAAGCCGGGGTGCGTGATGCCAACAGATGGTCCAGCGTTTGTTCCAGCTGCGCGACGTCGGCATCCGGGTAGACCTCAAAGCCGGCCAGCCGGAATCCGGTGGCCAGCGATGCGTCGCCAAGAAACAGTTGACGGTTCTGATCCATGCGGCCGCCTCAGACCCGGTTCAGCAGCAGGATCGACAGCACCAGACCATAGATCGCGATGCCCTCGGCCAGTCCCAGATAGACCAGGGTGCGTCCGAACATCTCGGGCTTCTCGGACACCGCGGCCAGCGACGCCGCGCCGATCGGACCGACGGCGATACCGGCGGCGATCGTACTGAAGGCTGTCGGCAGCGCGATACCGATGAACGCCAGACCCATGCCGGTACTGATCGTGCCCGGTCCCGCCGCTGCATCGGCGACCTCCGACGCGGCCAGTGCGTCGCTCACGCCCAGGAACGCAGCCGCGAGTTGTGCGCCGAAGAAGAGCACGATGTTGGTGGCGACGGTCGGCATGAAGAGGCGCCTTGCCCGGCCCGCTTCCAGCGGTCGGAAGTGCAGGTAGGTGCCAGCCACGATCATGCCCAGCAGGGCAACGGTAAGGAGGGCGATGATGGTCGTCATGGGTACTCCTGAATCAGCGGGTTAATGTGTTCTGCCGACGGCCCACCCGCAGCGGTTTGAACGGGGTGCCGTCGCCATAGAAGTAGCGCGAGAAGCCTTCGTAGTACTCGAGTCGGAGCGTCTGTATGGCCACGATGATGCCCTCCAGCACGATCACGAAAAGGTTGCCAAGCACCAGCGTGATCCAGTGACCGACCGTGCCCATGCTGTTGGCCAGTGTGAATACGGCGAGCGAGAGTGCCACGTGGTTCAGGCTGAACGCCGCGACGCGCAGGAACGACAGCGAGCTCGCGACATAACTGTTGACGATCTCGAACGTCTCGATCAGCGTGGTGAACAGGCGTTCGCCGTAGGGTGCATCGGACGACTGCCACTGGTAGCCGACAAGCAGTAACAGCGTGACCAGGATCATGGTCGTCGCGAGCAGCGGAAAGCCATTGCCCTGTACAAAGCTCACCAGGCCGCCTAGCAGCGCGAGATAGAGTATCAGCGAGAACAGGCCACCGGGTCCGAACAGCGCGCCCGCCTGGTCTCCCGAAAGCAGCCGATTGCTGATCGCGATCGCCGAACCCAGGGTCAGGAACGCGACACCCCAGCCCAGCGCCACCGTCAGCATGTAGATCGGATCCGACATCGGCGCGATCCACGCCGGATGCACCCAGTGTTCGACACCGAAGATGCTGCCGTACAGCCAGCCGAACAACATCGCGGATGCGCCGGCCAGCACGAACAGGTAGGTGAACGCGCGCAGACGCCGACGCAGCAGCAGGCCGATCAGCACGATCACCGCGCCGTGTCCGATATCGCCGAACATCATGCCGAACATCGCAGCGAACGTGATCGCGAAAAGGACCGTCGGGTCGAACTCGCCGAAGCGCGGTACGCCATACTGCTGCACCAGTGCGGCGAACGGCTGCAGCAGTCCGCGCTCCCTTACCGGAACCGGAACCAGGTGGCGCTCATCGCTGCGTGGCGGGCGTGACTCGAGCAGGAAGGGGAGGCTCAGCTCTTCGTTCAGCTGTGCCTCGCCTTCAACCAGCCGGCCGGCTGGGATCCAGCCCTGCATCGCGGCGAGCGG
>CBDTXT010000127.1:0-7829 GCA_965364465.1 uncultured Chromatiaceae bacterium | reverse complement strand
CACCGACGTTTCCTCCAGAAACAACCCGTATCGGCTTAAGTAAGTGCCATTCCGCCTAGTGGTATTTCTCGGTACTGATATGACCAGGCTCTCGGCGCCGATGGCGACGCAGCCCGCGGGTCTCCAGCACGGCGACTACATCGCCGATCATGCCCGAATGTCCGCACAGCATCACGTGACTGCGCGCCGGGTCCACGCTCAGATCGATCAGCCCTTCCAGTCGACCATCGGCCAGCGCATCGGTAATGCGGCAATCGAAGCCGCCGGGCGGGGCTTCCTCGCCACCCGTGACGAACGGCACGAACGTGAAGCGGCCGGCATGCTCGGCCAGGAGTCGGTCGATCAAGTCCCGGTAGCCGAGGTTGGCGAGCGATCGCACGCCGTAGCCCAGGATGACCCGGTCGAATCGTTGCCAGGGCTCGGACGTCTGCAACATGGACAAGAACGGTCCGACGCCGGTGCCGGTCGCGAGCAGCCACAGGTCGCGCGCGTGCTTCGGGACCTCGGCAAGGGTCAGAAACCCGTTGGCTGAATCCGTCAGGAGAATGGTATCGCCAGACTCCAGCGCGGCAAGGCGACGGCTCAGCGGTCCCTCAGGGACGATGTTGAAGTAGATCTCGAGCAAAGGTTCGTGCGGTGGATTGACCAGTGAGTAGGGTCTTCCGACGCGCTCGGCACCGAGGTCGATCCCCACTTTGATGAACTGCCCGGCCACGAAACTCGGGCCATCGACCGCGATCGACAGCGAAAAATGCGTTTCGTTCCAGCGAGTCTTGCGCGCCACTCGCCCACTCAACCAATCTGCCATGTCTGAGACCCTCCCGTCTGGCAAAGATAAAGGCGGGCCCGTTGAAAGCAACCCGGGCGCACGCCGGGTAATGCGCCGCCGCTTGATCTGACCCGCCATTGGTTCGCAGCCGTTGTGGCAAACTCGTCTCGCATGGCCGGGACGGGACCCGGCCGGAGGAACGGTGAAGAGTAAGCTTGGTGCCGCGCTTTTCGTTGCGGGATGCGTCCTTCTCGCCTTGTTGGCCTACCATCTGACGCGCTCCTGGCAGGCGCAGGAGCCGCAATACGACCGCGTGGCGCTGCCGGGGGACTGCGATCTGCGCCTCGGGCCGTGCCGGCAGCGCGTTGGTGGACGCCTGCTCGTGTTCTCCATCACCCCGACGACGATCCCGTTGATGCAGCCGCTAAAACTGCTGGTCGAAGTCGACGGACCCGCGGTGCAACAGGTTTCGGTGGAGATCCGCGGCCTCAACATGGACATGGGCCTCAATCGGAACCGCCTGGCGCAGGCCCGGCACGGGCGCTGGGAGGGGGAAACCATACTGCCGGTCTGCAGTCAGCGAACCATGCGCTGGGAGGCGGCCGTGCGCGTGGACGGCGGGGACGGCCGGTTCGAGGTGCCCTTCCTGTTCGATACTCGGCGGCCGTGACGCATGCGCCCGACGGCACGCCCTGTTTGCCTACTTAAGTGGTCTCTGATATAAGAATGGGCCGAAAAATCGAATTGGCCTGCCGCCGCAGGCGCCGTGGGCCTCTGGAGCCCCCGCCGGGAGAAAAACGAAACATGTCCAAAACGTCCGCCCTTTTCGCGATGCTTCTGACCTGCTGCTGCGGTTCGGCCCTGGCCGCTGACGTGGCTGCCGGCAAGGCAAAATACGCCGTTTGTGCCGGTTGCCACGGGCCGACAGGGGGGGGCAACGAGGCGCTGAAATACCCACCGCTGGCGGGCCGCGATGCGGCCTTCCTGCGCCAGCAGTTGGACGCGTTCAAAACGGGAAAGCGTGACAACGCGACCATGAAGGCGATGACGGCGGGGCTCAGTGATTCCGACATCGAAAACCTGGCCGCCTACATCGCCACCCTCAAGTAAGCGAGGGCCCTGGAATACCGCGGTGGTCCCGGTGGCCGCCTAGGCAAGCAAAGCCCATAGATTACCCAATCGACCCGGATGTGAGATATGAAATACCTGTTGATCGCCTCAATCGCCAGCCTCGTTATGCTCGCCCCGGCGCACGCCGCTGGTGATGTCGAGGCCGGCAAATCCAAGTCCGCCGCCTGCGCGGCGTGTCACGGTCCGGACGGCAACAGCCCGGCACCCACCTTCCCCAAGATCGCGGGACAGCATGCGGCTTACCTCATCAAACAGCTGAACGAGTACAAGAGCGGCGATCGCCAGAATGCGACGATGAACGGTATGGTAGCGGCGCTGAGTGAGCAGGATATCGCCGACCTCGCAGCATTCTATGCGTCCCAGCAGGTGACCGTCGGCAAGGCGGCCGAAGACAAGGTCGCGGCCGGCGAGGCGATCTACCGGGCCGGTAACGGCGCAACCGGCGTTTCCGCCTGTGCGGCATGCCACGGTCCTCGCGGAAACGGCAACCCGATGGCGAATTTCCCTAGCCTCCATGGCCAGCACGCGGAATACACCGCAATCCAGCTGAAGGCATTTCGCGCCGGGGAGCGGGCCAACGATGCCGGATCGATGATGCGCGGGATCGCGATGAAGATGACCGATGCGGAGATCGAAGCCGTTGCCCAGTATATCCAGGGGCTCAACTGAAGGTTTCGGGTGCATCGCCATCGCGAGGGCGGCTTCGGCCGCCCTCTTTCGTAGCGCGCCTCGGGTGGGTTTGGCCGCGGCCTCGCCGTGCTTGCAGCGGGTAGGCGCAACGCGCCAGAATGCCTGCCTTAACAACAGTCGACGCTGAACTCACCCGGCAACGGCGGGTCCGAGTGGCGGTAAGCGAAAAACGGAGTACGAGCGTGAGAAATGTCTTTGCAAGCCTGCTGATCGGTTGCCTGTGGATTGCCGGCGGTGCGGTCGCGAAAAACTTCGAGGAAGGGGTGCAGTATGTGCCGATCGAGCCGCAGCCGCCGCTGGGGGAGGGCGACGTGGTCGAGGTGGTGGAGTTCTTCTGGTATGGCTGTCCGCATTGCCGCGATTTCGAACCCGCGGTGACCAAATGGTCGTCAGGTCTCCCCGACAACATAAAGTTCAGCCAGGTGCCGGTGATGTTTGGCGGCCCGGCGGACCTCCATGCACAGGTCTACTATGCCCTGGAGGGAATGGGCGAGCTTGATCGCATGCACGAAAAGCTGTTCCACGCCATGCATGTGGAGAAGAGCAAGTTGAAGACCCGGGACGAGGTCGATGCCTTCCTTGAACAGAACGGGGTGGACATGGCCGTGTTCCGAGAGGCGATGAACTCGTTCGCGGTTGCGGCCAAGGTGAATCGGGCGCGGGCGCTGATGCGACGTTACGGGGTGCGCGGGGTGCCCGCCCTGGTCGTCGACGGCCGCTATCGCAGCGGGACCGGATTCCGCAGCTACGAGGAAATGACTGAAGTCGCGGACTACGTGGTCGATAAGGTCTTGTCGCAACGAAAGGCGCAGGCGAGTCGCTGACTGCCGATATGATTCACCCCGGGACAAGGGTTCAAGCACCGGCAGCCGGGCCAGACGGCCCTGCTGCCCGCTGTCGAGACCTGAGGCTGCTGAGCTACAACATCCAGGCCGGAATCGACACGCGCCACTACCGCGACTATGTCACTAAGGGCTGGAGGCACCTTCTACCCAACCGAGAACGCCTGCGCAATCTCAACCTGATTGCCGAGATGATCCGCGGCTACGACTTGGTCGGGCTGCAGGAAGTGGATTCGGGCAGCCTGCGAAGCGGTTTCGTCGATATGACCGAGTACCTCGCACACCGCGGCGGCTATCCGCATTGGTATCGGCAGGTGAATCGCAATATCGGTGTGCTGGCGCAGCACAGCAACGGCTTCCTGAGTCGGATCCGGCCGACGCGCGTCAGTAACCACCGTTTGCCGCCAGGCAAGGGTCGTGGTGCGATGCTGCTGGAATTCGGCAATGGTCCGGAGGCGCTCGTCGTGTGCAGCCTCCACCTCGCGCTGGGCCGCCGAGTGCGCAGCCGACAGCTCGATTTCATCAACGAGCTGGTCTGTGAATACAAGCATCTGGTCGTGATGGGTGATCTCAATGCCGGCTGTGACAGCACCGAGGTGCGCAGCTTCATCGGCAAGACCGGTTTGACCGAACCTGTCTGCAACAAGGCCACGTTCCCGAGCTGGCGCCCGGTGCGGCGGATCGATCACATCCTCGTTTCGCACGCGCTCGAGGTTACTCGAACCCGAGTGGTGGACTACGCGCTGTCGGATCACCTGCCGATCTGCGTAGAAATCGCGTTGCCGGAGGGAGTGCGCCTGGCCGCGTGAGCCAGGCCGGTGTTGGCATGACCTCAGACTGGCGCGAACGCTACCTCAAACTCGCGGATCAGCACGAGCGCGCTACCCGTTCCCACGCCGAGGCAGAACGCGAGCTGACTCGACTCGTTACCCGCTTGTGTGTTGCCTGTTCGGGGCTTGATCCGGTGCTGGACCCTCACCTTCGGCGCCTGCGGCAGGCGGCGAAGGGCGGCGACGCCCGAAAGTTGCTGCGCCAGGCCGGTGATTTCGCGGATTCCGTGGTGCGGGCGTCCGACGGGCGTTCGCCCGCGCGAACGCTCGAAGTACTGCTTGCGCGCAGCACCGCTGGCCGGCGCCAGATCGACGAGGCCGTCGAAACCTGGAACGCGGTTGCGCGCGACCCGGCCAGCGCGCCGGATGACCAGCTCGACCGCCTCGCAGACTTGTTGCGCCTATGCATCGGGGGGACGTCCAGCAAGCAGGCGGACCCGCGCCCCGGGCTGCTCGGCCGATTGATCGGCAAGCCGGGCTCGCCCGGGGTCGAGCCCGACCGTCTACTGCTGGAACTTCTGCAATCGATTGCCTGGCCGGATGCGATGGCGGCAAGGATCGAGGCCTTCAGCGAGACACTGCAATCGGACAGCGTGGGTGACGCCTGGATCGACGTCGTGCGCGAGATCAGTGAACTCGCGCTCGGCGCCCTGAACCAGTCGCAGGACGACGCGCGCTCGGCCGAGGAATTCCTGAACCAGTTGAATCGGCGCCTCGAGGAAATCGATCGCCACATGCTCGATGAGGTGCAGCGCCGCGAGGACTCGCGCGAAAGCAGCGAGCGGCTGGGTCATGAAATGGATGCAGAGGTGGTATCGCTGACCGCCAGTGTGCGCGACAGTGTGAACCTGTCGCAGCTCCAGGCGAACGTGATTGGCAGCCTCGACCGCATTCAGGCCCATGTGCGTCATCACTTGCAGGAAGAAGGCACGCGCCGTGAAAAGGCGGAGGCCGAGAGTGAGCACTTGCGCGGCGAACTGCATCAGCTAGAGCAGGAGACCTTCGATCTGCGGCGTCAGGTCGCGCAGACTTACCATGAGGCAATGCGCGATGCGTTGACCGGCCTGCCGAACCGTCGCGCCTACGACGAGCGCATCAATCAGGAATACGCGCGTTGGAAGCGTTTCGGGGAGGCGCTCGCGCTCCTGGTGCTCGACGTTGACGATTTCAAGCGGGTGAACGATACGTTCGGGCACAAGTCGGGTGACAAGGCGCTTGCGATGATCGCCAAGATTCTCGGTGAACGGGTGCGTGAAACCGATTTCATTGCGCGCTATGGCGGCGAGGAATTCGTGGTCCTGCTGACCGGCGCGGACCGCAGCGATGTGTTGCGCATCGCAGAGGCCATGCGCCGCGCGGTAGAGGGTGGCGGCCTGCATGCGAAGCAGCGTCCAGTGACCATCACCGTATCCTGCGGTTTCGCGATGTTCAACGAAGGCGATATCCCCGAGTCGGTTTTCGAACGCGCTGACAAGGCCTTGTACCTGGCGAAGAGCAAGGGCAAGAATTGCGTGGTCGCCGGCTGAGGCTAGTGGGAGGCGGAACTCTATGAATTATCGATTTCCCCAAATGGCCCGCGAGCCCGTATCCGTCACCGGCCGGACAGCGGCTGCGTACGAACGCACTGATAAAGACCGCTACCGGCGATCGTGTCGCTCCAGCCCGGCGCCCGAACTTACCAAGCAGCCCACTAGCTATCGAGGTAGGCCGCCCAGGCATAGCGCCAATCCTCGCAACTGGCATTACGCAGTTCCGCGAGCAGCCGGTCGCTCGGGCTCGCCTCGCCCGGGAACACGTTGCGCAGCTCGATCAGAAGCCGGCCGCTGATCGCCTGTCCGCGCCAGTCGAGCCGATGCGGCGAAACCCTGTGACCGCATTGGGCGCAATGTGCGTCCGCCCGCCCACTCTGCCAGTCCTCTAGCCGGTCCTGCCAATCGGTGTAGCGCGCGCGGCACACCGGGCAGCGCGGCCGCGTCGTATTCGGACCAACGATCAGCCGCGGCGTATCGAACGGGCCGTGCAGCGCGACGTGGCAGAATTGCTGGCTGCCATCCGCGGGCGGCTGCAACACAAGGTGTGGCGAGCAGCCGGCGAACACCACGTGATGATCGAAACCGGGGCCTGCCGTGAAGCGCCCGTCGCCAATCGGCGTGCCGATGATCTCGAGCCGGCGCAGTACGTCGCTGATGCGGTCCAGCTCAGGCGCTGTATACGGGTCGAGGCTTGCAAGGTAGAGACTGGTGAGCTGCGCCATCGGCCGGATCTTGGCGCACTGGCCAACTCCCGGCAAGCCCGGTAAGTTGGGGTCCTGGAAAGAGTCGTCCCGCGCGGCGGGGGGTGCGATGTTGAAGAGCCCGATGATCCGTTTGGTACGCGGCTATCAGCTGCTGATCAGCCCCTTCCTGGGCAACAACTGCCGTTACCTGCCAAGCTGTTCTGCCTACACCATCGAGGCGATGGAAAAGTGGGGGACCTGGCGCGGCCTGTGGATGGGGATGCGGCGGGTGGCGCGCTGCCATCCGTTTCACGAAGGCGGTTACGATCCGGTGCCCGACCCGGACGAACGGGATGGCCGGCACTGACGTGCGAGGCGCACCTTTCTCATCTTCGGCCGCGTTGCGGGACGCGTTCGAGGACGGACTTCAGCAGATGCTCCGGCACGACCTGCTCGGCGTCTTCCTCTTGGTGCTGGCCAACGCCAGCTATCAGCGTTGCACCTTCGAACGTCTGCGGGCGCCGCTGGAACGGGCCTTCACCCGCTGGAGCGAGCGATTCGATTATGCAGACGCTGCCGCGATCGATGCCGCGGTCGACGACAGTGCGGTGTTCGCGCGCCTGCGCGCTCGCGGTTTCGACAGCCTGGAGGTCACGCGCTGGCGACGGCTGGGGCCTTGGGAACTGCAGTTCAACCCGCTCCGTGCGCTGCGTCCCCCCCGCTTGAGCGGCGCGACAGGTGGGCGGTTGCACCAGGCATTCGACCCTGACGGCTTCCATTTCAACAAGTCGTTCCTGCGACGGGAGGTCTTCTGGGAGGGGGAACTGGTGGGCACGCCGCTGCGTCTGCTCTACAACAAGTTTCCGTTCGCCGAACTGCATGGCCTGCTGGTCCCGGAGCCATTGACCAATCGGGCACAGTTCCTGGAACGGGACAGCCACGAGATGATCTGGGGTCTGGCTCAGCACCTCGGGCAGACCCTGCCGGGCATCGGCTTCGGCTACAATGCGCGCGGCGCCTATGCCTCGGTCAACCACCTGCATTTCCAGATGTTCTCTCGCTCGGTCGGCCGCTACCCGGTCGAGGCGGCAGCCTGGACCCACAACGGTGGGCCGGAGCGCTCCCCCTTGGCGGTGCAGCGGCCTACCGATCCCGCCCCCGCATGGAAGCCCCTCGCAGCCCTCCACGCCGCGGAATCCCGCTACAACCTGCTGTATCGCCCCGGCTGCGTCTACGTCATGCCGCGCGCTTCCCAGGGTAGCTACGCACACGCCGACTGGACCGGCGGCTTCGCCTGGTCCGAACTGGCCGGTGCGGTCACGATCTCGGGGCGGGCCGATTTCGAGCGTCTG
>CBDTXT010000126.1:0-7838 GCA_965364465.1 uncultured Chromatiaceae bacterium | reverse complement strand
TGGCCAAGTAGCGGGGCTCTGAGAGTAACCGAACTTACCAAGCAGCCCACTAGGTAGTCACGGCGAGACGCGTGATGCGCTCGGCGAGCGCCTGGAAATTGATGCCCCAGCGCAATCCGAGTTCGACCAGGCGATCGTCGGGGGGCGTCGGCGGCGCGTCGGCGGCAAATGCAAAGACCAGCAGGTTGTCGTGGTCCGGGTAGTCCAGCAGCAAGGTCTGCGAGCCGAACACCTGGCGGATCGCGAACAGTGCCTTGCTCACCGCCCGCGAATCTTCGACGATCAGATTGAGGGTCAGGCTGCCCTGAGGGCTAAGGTGATCGCGACAGCCGGTCAAGAACGCCGGCTGCGTCAGCCAGTCCGGCGTCGCCTGCTGTTCCTCCAGGTCGACCACAATCAAATCATAGCGGATCGCGCTGTGAACCAGGTGCTCGCGGACGTCTGTGACCAGCAGTTGCCAGTTGCTGTGCTGCGCCGACGGGAAGTCGAAATACTCGCGCGCCAGGCGCGCGACCGTGCCTGAAAGTTCGACCGCATCCCCGGCTACGTCTGGTGCCCGCGCATGCAGCCAGCGGGCGATCGCGCCGCCGCCGCAGCCGGCCAGCAAGACGCGTTCCAGTCGGGGTTCGAACATCAGGTGGGCCAGCATCGCGCGGTTGAGCGGGTTCGGGAGCACCGCGGGATCGTGCCGGTGGATCTCGGTCTGCAGGATGACATCGTCGAACCAAAGGCTCCGCAGATCGCCATCGTCCCAGATCTCGAGGTGCATCGTTTCGCGTTCCTCGCGATAAATGCAGCGTGCGCCCTTCATACCAGGAAGAGTGTGGCGAGCCCCAGGAAGGCGAGAAAACCGACCACGTCGGTTACTGTGGTCAGCAGCACAGACCCGGCAAGCGCGGGGTCGATACCGATGCGCTCGAGCATCAACGGCAGCAGCGCGCCGGTCACTGCTGCGAACAGCAGATTGATCGTGATTGCGGCCGCGATCAGTATCGCGATCCCGACGCTATGGAACCAGAGGCCGGCGATCAGCGCGACGACCACGGCCCAGATCATGCTGTTCAGTGAACTGACCGCCAGCTCCTTGATCAACAACGCGCGTGCATTCTTGGCGCTGAGCTGGCCGAGCGCGATGCCGCGGATCGCCAGCGTCAGTGTCTGGCTGCCGGCGATGCCGCCCATGCTCGCGACGATCGGCATCAGCACGGCCAGTGCAACGACCTTGGACAGCGTCTCTTCGAACTGACCGATCACCCAGGAGGCAAGAAAGGCCGTTGCGAGGTTGATGCCCAGCCAAACGGCGCGCCGCCGGGTGCTGGCCAACACGGGGGCGAACATGTCCTCCTCCTCGGACAGGCCGGCCCCCCCCATGAACTGGTGCTCGCCCTCCTCGCGTATCACATCGACCACGTCGTCAATCGTGATGCGCCCGAGGAGTCGCCCCTCGCTGTCCACCACCGGGCCGGAGAGCATGTCGTGTGCCTCGAAGCGTCGGGCCACCTCGGTCTTCGATGTCTCGGCCGGGATAGGCTGCATCGCGAGGCTCATCGCCTCGGCCACCGTGTCTTCAGGGGCGCGTGACACCAGTTGAGACAGCGGCAGGATGCCGAGATAGCTGTCGTCGCGGTTGACCACGAAGAGCTTGTCGGTGTCGCGCGGGACGCTCTCGCCAAGCCGGCGCAGATAGCGCAGGACCACGTCGAGTGTGACCTCGGGGCGTACCGTCACGGTGTCCGTGTTCATCAGTCCGCCGGCGGTATCCTCCGGATACGACAGCACTGCCTCCAGACGCTTGCGACGTTGGTCGTCGAGCGCCTGCAAGATCTCGGACGTGATCGCCGAGGGCATCTGCTGGACGAGGTCCGCCAGGTCGTCCAGGTCGAGGTTGGCGGTCGCCGCGAGCAGCTCGTCCGGGTCCATGTGGCGGATCAGGTTGGCGCGCACCTCTTCGGTGACCAACAGCAGGATCTGTCCGTCGTGTTCCTCGTCAACCAGGTTCCATACGATCTCGCGCTCGGCAGGTGGCAGCGACTCGAGCAGGTGCGCGATCTCCGCCGGCGCCAGGCTGCGCAGCAGGCGCGACGCCTCGCGTACCGCACCCGAGGCGAGAATGTCCTGTACGCGTTGCAGTCGGGTCTCTTCGCTGTTTTCTGCGGTGTTGCTCATGTCGTGGCGTATGTCGTGCTTGGCTGCGTTTGCGCTTGAGTTTAGCCCGCATCCTTCATGGGGAGCACGCACACTGGCGCATTTATCAGCCATTCGGCCGCCGGGCCGGAGAAACGAGATCGCCGCCGGCGATCACGGTTGCCGGGTCTTCGTGGGGGGGGGCGTGCGCGCAGTGCCCGAAGCGTCTTGTCAGTGGAATGGCGACAGCGGGTCAATGGGACCGGCGTCGTCGAACAGGCTCCGCACGGCCTGACCGAGTTGGCCCGTATCCAGGCCGCGAATCTGTTCGCGGACATCGAGTATCGCAGCCGGCTGCATGCTCAGTTCGCGGAGGCCGAGGCCCAGCAACAGTGGCACGAACCGCGCATCGCCGGCCATTTCGCCGCACATGCCGACCGGCACGCCTTCGGCTTCACCGGCAAGAATGACCTCTCTGATCAGCCGCAGAACCGCGGGGTGGGCCGGGTCATAGAGATAGTTCACCTCGTCGTCGACGCGGTCGATTGCGAGCGTGTACTGGATCAGGTCGTTGGTACCGATCGACAGGAAATCGAGGCACTGGGCAAAGGCGCGTGCGTTCAGTGCCGCCGCCGGCACCTCTACCATGCCGCCTATCGGCATGCCCTGGTCGTACGCCAGGCCCTGCGCATCGAGCTGCAGCATGGCTTGGCGGATGATGAGTTCGGCCTGCTTCGCCTCCCAGGTGCTGGTGAGCATCGGCAGCATCAGGCGAACCGGACCGAACGCAGAGGCACGCAGTATCGCGCGGACCTGCGGCTTAAAGAGTTCGGGTTCCTTGAGGCACAGACGGATCCCGCGCAGGCCTAGCGCCGGATTCGCCGAAGCGGCTGCGTGCCCATAGCCGCCCGGCTGCTTGTCCGTGCCCAGATCCAGTGTTCGAACCGTGACCGGTCGTCCCTGCATGCCTTCAACGACGGCGAGATAGGCCGCGAAGTGTTCCTCTTCGCACGGCGCCGCCTCACGATTCATGTACAGGAACTCGGTCCGGTACAGGCCGATACCCTGAGCGCCGTTCGCGCGCGCGAGCGCAACGTCTTCCGCCAGCTCTATGTTGGCCAGCAGGCGGATCGTGTGGCCGTCGCGGGTGACCGGGGGTTCCGCGCCGCGCCTGCGCAGTTCCGCGGCGCGTGAAATGCCCGCGGCTCGTGCGGCCTCGAAGTAGGCCAACATGCCGGCGTCGCAATCGGCCAGCACGATGCCGCTGCCGGCATCCAGCACCAGCTGTTCACCCTGTTGAAGGTAGGCCGTCGCGCTGCGCGTGCCGACCACGGCCGGAATCCCCAGGCTGCGCGCCAGGATCGCGGTATGCGACATCGGGCCTCCGAAGTCGGTGACGAAGCCGGCAATGCCCTGATTCTTCATCAGTATCACGTCGGCTGGCGTCAGGTCTTCTGCGACCACGACCTTCCCGCTCAGGTCGTCGAAACGCGCCTCCTGCTGTTCCAGCAGGATATCCATGATGCGGTTGACCACGTGATCCAGGTCGTCGCGGCGCGTCCGCAGATAGGTGTCCTCCAACTGGTCGAAGAAACGCGTCAGCGCTTCGCGATGCAGCTGCAGCGCCCACTCGGCGCGCAGCCCTTCATTGCGTATCAGCTGAATTGGCTGCCCGGAGAGCGCCTTGTCCTCGAGCATCAACAGGTGTGTGTCGATGAATTCGGCGATCTCGGCGGGGGTATCGCTCGGGATCTGGTCGCGCACACTGCGCAGCTGTTGGCCGGCGAGCCGGATCGCCGCCTCGAACCGGCAAACCTCGTCCTCGATGTGTCCGGTATCGATCCAGCCGGGCGTGGCACAGACCTGCCCGCGACAGAGCAGAAAGGCATCGCCGATTGCGATGCTGCTGACCCCACCGACACCGATGCCGATGCTGGCAATGGTCATTCACCTTCACCGAATTTGTCGTCGATGAGATCGACCAGCGCCTGCATCGCCTCCGCCTCGCCCTCGCCGTCGACGGTGAGATGCAAAAGCGTACCTTTGCTCGCTGCGAGCATCATCACTCCCATGATGCTCTTCCCATTGACCCGCTGCCCGTTCTTTTCAAGCACCACATCGGCGCCGTAGCCGCTTGCGATGCCGACCAGCTTGGCTGCGGCGCGCGCGTGCAGGCCGAGTCTGTTCTGTATCGTGACTTCTCGCTCGAGCATGCCGGTCCTCCCGTCAGTCGTCGACCGGCTGCAGCGGGCAACTCATGATGCCCCGGCTGCCGCCTTCCGCGGCCTTGCTGCTCAGTGTGTCCAGGTCGTCGTCCGGATAATTGAACACGCGCACCAGCATTGGCAGGTTGAGTCCCGAAAGCACCGTCGTCCCCGGCCGATTGCAGGCGACCCGCTTCGCCAGATTGTGCGGCGTGGCCCCATAGATGTCGGTCAGTACCAGCACGCCGTCGCCGGCGTTCAGCACCTCGAGCATGCTGCGCGCCGCATCCATCGTCGGCTCCAGCGACGCATCGGCCGGTACTTCGAGGCATTTGATCGGCAGGGTCGTGCGGCCAATGATGCGGCTGGCGATGTGCAGCATCGCGGAGCCCACGCCGGGGTGTGTGACCAGCAGGACGCCGACATTCACGGCAGTTCCCGGTGACTGCTCACCACGCTGCGTCCCTGTTTTTCCAGGAATTTCGTGAGCTGTTCCACCAGGTAAACCGAGCGGTGCTGGCCGCCGGTGCAGCCGACCGCGATGGTCAGATAGCTTCGTCCTTCACGCTCGAAGCAGGGTATCCAATGGGTGAGGAACTCGCTGATCTGGCTGAGCATCGCGCGTACCTGCAGATCAGGGCCCAGAAAGTCCGCGACCGGCTGGTCCCTCCCCGTATAGGGTCGGAGGTCGGGCTGCCAGTGTGGGTTCGGCAGGCAGCGCGCATCGAACACGAAATCCGCATTGCGCGGCACGCCGTGCTTGAAGCCGAAAGACTGCAGCATGATCGACATCTCGCCGCTTTCCCGTTCGCCGACCCGCGCGCGGATGATCTCGCGTAGTTCGTGAAGCGTGGTACGCGTCGTGTCGATCTTCAGTCGGGTGAGATCGAGCAGCGGCTCCAGCGTCTGTCGTTCCAGACTAATGGCCTGCTCGAGCGTGCGCCCGTCTTCGGTCAGCGGATGGCGGCGACGGGTCTCGCTGAAGCGCTGAATCAGCACCTGGTCCTCGGCATCGAGGAATACGATCTCACAATCCACCCCATGGTCCCGCAGGCGTTTGATCAGCGCGGGCAGCCGGTTCAGTTCCGCCTGCGGACTCCGCGCATCGATCCCGACCGCGGTCAGACCGCGGGCCCGCGCGGGTTGCACTGTGATGTCCCGCACCAGGGCCTCGAACAGGCTGACCGGCAGATTGTCGATACAGTAGTAGCCGGTGTCTTCGAGCACGTGCAGTGCGATGCTCTTGCCCGAGCCGGACAGACCCGTGACCAGCACGACGCGGGGCGTGTCTACGTTGCTGCTATTTTCGGACATGATTCGAGATTATAGGGATGTCGTGCCTGACCGGAAGAGTCAGACTCCAAAGTGTAGCCGGTGCATCCGAACAGGGTTAATTCTGCTCGATGATCGCCTGTTGCTGGCGCTCGATGAGCACCTCGGTGGCGTCGTAGCCCTTGAGTCGCAACAGATGATTCCGTACGGCCGACTCGACGAGTACCGCAAGATTGCGCCCCGGCGCGACCGGCACCGTGACCTGCGGGGTGGATACCCCGAGCACGTCGCGATTGGCGTGCGCCCCCGACAAGCGGTCCATCCCCGAGATCTGCTCCGCCGACATGCGCTTCAGGTGCACGATCAGACGCAGATACTTGGTGCGCTTGATCGAGCTGTCGCCGAACATCGCGCGGATGTTCAGGATGCCGAGTCCGCGGACTTCGAGAAACTCGCGCAGCAGGGGCGGGCAGGTGCCGCTGATGATGTCAGGTGCGATGCGCGTGAACTCCGGGGCGTCGTCGGCCACCAGGCGACTGCCGCGCGTAATCAGGTCGAGCGCCAGCTCACTCTTGCCGACGGCCGGATCGCCGGTGAGTAGCACCCCCATGCCGAGCACCTCGGGGAACACGCCGTGTAACGTCGTCTTCTCTGACAAGAAGAGCGAGGCGTAGTACTGCAGGTTGTCCAGGACCTGGTTGTCCGGCAATGGCGAGCGCATCAACGCGATCGATGCCTCGTCGGCCATACCGACCAGTTCCTCGGGGCCGGCGATGTCATCGACCAGCACGATCAGTGCCGGTTGTTCGGCGAACAGCTGTCGCAGCGCCTGCTGGCGGTTCGCGCTCCGCAGGCTGTCCAGATAGCTTTCTTCGGCCGGACCGATGACCTGGACGCGGTTTGGGTGAATGTAGTTCAGCGGGCCTGCAATGATCCCGCTGCTGGCGTCGGTGGACTCGGCGAGCAGCGGTGTCTCTGCGCCCGCCCTGCCGGCCAGCCAGACGAGTTTCAGGCGCTCGTGAAGTGCGTCGTAGAGGTCTCTGACACGGACGCTACGCGGCATGGGTGCCGGACTTTCCCGCCAGGATGGCCATGGCCCCCTCGGCGTCGGCCTCGCGCAGCTGCTCGCGCAACGCCCCTTCGTTGAACATCCCGGCCAGCTCGGCCAGCAGCTGCAGGTGCTGCGCTGTTGCGTCCTCCGGGACCAGCAGCGCGAACACGAGGTCGACCGGCTGGTCGTCCAGCGCGTCGAATGCAACCGGTTCGGCAAGCCGCAGGAAGGCCCCGCGGCTCTCTAGGATGCCCGGGATGCGGGCGTGTGGCAGCGCCACACCGCCCACGAGCCCGGTGCTACCCAGTCGCTCCCGCTCGAGCAGGCGCTCGAAGATCAGTTCGGCCGCCGGTTCCTCGGCATTGGCGGCCAGCAGACGGGCCGCCTGCTCGAGCACCCGTTTCTTGCTCGATGCCGGATCGGCGACGCTGATACTGCTGGGTGAAAGTGTACCGACGGGTAGCATGATAACGCTCGTTCAGCTTACCCGGCAGCTTCGATCGACTCACGGTTTCCGTTGCCGCGGTGGCTCTTTATCTTCTCCTTGTGCCGAATGACCTGACGATCCAGCTTGTCGACCAGCGCATCGATCGCAGCGTACATGTCCGCGTGCGTCGCATCGGCGAACACGTCGGCGCCGGCCGCATGCACAGTGGCCTCTGCCTTTTGGACGAGTTTCTCTACGCTCAGGATCACATGCACGTTCGTGACGTGATCGAAGTGCCGCTCGAGGCGGGCTATCTTCTCGTCAACATAGGCACGCAGCGCGTCGGTGATATCGACATGGTGACCGGTCAGGTTGACTTGCATGGTTTTTCTCCTTGCATTCTAGCGCTTTAGGCCAAGCGCTTGCGTTCGTTCGACGGCGGGATCGCCATCGATTCACGGTACTTGGCAACTGTCCTGCGCGCCACGTTGATCCCTTGGTCAGCGAGTATGGCGGCAATCTTGTTGTCGGAAAGGGGTTTGTTGGGCTTTTCCGCCCCAATGAGTTTTTTGATAAGGGCCCGGATGGCCGTCGCTGAGGCCTCGCCACCGCTGGCAGTGCTGACGTGGCTGGAAAAAAAGTACTTGAATTCATAGGTGCCGCGCGGCGTATGCATATATTTCTGCGTGGTCACCCTGGAGATGGTCGATTCGTGCATTTCCAGCACCTCCGCGATGTCGCGCAACACTAGCGGCTTCAT
>CBDTXT010000125.1:0-7857 GCA_965364465.1 uncultured Chromatiaceae bacterium | reverse complement strand
TGTGCCGCAAGAATATTTTCTGCGGCGCCCTTGACTTGCCAGGGATCGACCCTATTATTGGCACTCACCGAAAGCGAGTGCTAATAGACCGCTCGGCATAAATACACCGAATCTCAACCACTTCTCTCAAGATCAGGAGAACCCGAGACATGAAAATCCGTCCTCTGCATGACCGTGTGGTCGTTCGCCGCAAGGAAGAAGAAACCACCACCCCCGGGGGCATCGTGCTGCCGGGCTCTGCTGCCGAGAAGCCGGTCCAGGGGGAGGTCATCGCCGTCGGTAACGGCAAAATCCTCGATAGCGGCGACGTCCGTGCGCTCGACGTAAAGGTCGGCGACACCGTGCTGTTCGGCAAATACTCCGGCACCGAGGTAAAGCTCAGCGGCGAAGACGTGCTGGTGATGCGCGAAGAAGACATCATGGGTGTCATCGAAGGCTGACGACCGGTGTTTCGGCCGCGGGTCGAAACGCGGCGCCACTCCACGACATCAACGATTTCAAGGTAAAGAGAAATGAGTGCAAAAGAAGTTAAGTTTTCCGACGACGCCCGTCAGCGCATGCTCAAAGGCGTGAACACCCTGGCCAACGCCGTCAAGGTCACGCTCGGTCCCAAGGGCCGCAACGTGGTCCTGGAGAAATCCTTCGGGGCCCCGACCATCACCAAGGACGGCGTCTCGGTGGCGAAGGAGATCGAGCTGACTGACAAGTTCGAGAACATGGGCGCCCAGATGGTCAAGGAAGTGTCGTCCCAGACCTCGGATGTCGCTGGTGACGGCACCACGACCGCGACCGTGCTGGCCCAGGCCATGGTGCGCGAAGGCCTGAAGGCCGTCGCTGCCGGCATGAACCCGATGGACCTCAAGCGCGGCATGGACAAGGCTGTTGTGTCGGCCGTCGAGTACCTCAAGGAAATGTCGAAGCCGTGCGCCGACACCAAGGCGATCGCGCAGGTCGGCATGATCTCGGCGAACGCTGACAATAACATCGGCGACATCATCGCCTCGGCGATGGAGAAGGTCGGCAAAGAGGGTGTCATCACCGTTGAGGAAGGTTCCGGCTTCGACAACGAGCTGGACGTGGTCGAGGGTATGCAGTTCGATCGTGGCTATCTGTCGCCGTACTTCGTCAACAATCAACAGAACATGACCGCCGAGCTGGAAGAGCCCTACATCCTGCTGCACGACAAGAAGGTCGCCAATATCCGTGACCTGCTGCCCCCACTGGAGGCGGTCGCCAAGGCCGGTCGTCCGCTGCTGATCATCGCCGAGGATGTCGAGGGCGAGGCCCTGGCTACCCTGGTTGTCAACACCATCCGCGGTATCGTGAAGGTCGCCGCCGTCAAGGCGCCGGGCTTCGGTGACCGTCGCAAGGCCATGTTGCAGGACATCGCGATCCTGACCGGCGCGACCGTGATCTCCGAAGAGGTGGGCCTGACCCTCGAGAAGGCGACGCTGAACGAGCTGGGTACCGCCAAGCGCATCGTGATCTCGAAGGAAGAGACCACCATCATCGACGGTGCCGGTACCGAGCAGGACATCAAGGCGCGCTGCGAGCAGATCCGTGCGCAGATGGAAGACACCACCTCCGACTACGACCGCGAGAAGCTGCAGGAGCGTTTGGCCAAGCTGGCCGGTGGTGTTGCGGTGATCAAAGTGGGTGCCGCGACCGAAGTCGAAATGAAGGAGAAAAAGGCTCGCGTCGAAGATGCCTTGCACGCAACCCGTGCGGCCGTTGAGGAAGGCATCGTCCCCGGTGGCGGTGTCGCACTGGTTCGGGCGCAGGCTACCTTGACCGAGCTCAGGGGCGACAACCATGATCAGGAAATCGGGATCAGTATCGCCCGTCGCGCAATGGAAGAGCCGCTACGCCAGATCGTCGCCAATGCCGGTGACGAGCAGTCTGTGGTGCTGAACAAGGTGTCGGAGGGGGAAGGTAACTTTGGTTACAACGCCGCGAATGGCGAGTACGGCGACATGGTCGATATGGGCATCCTGGATCCGACCAAGGTCACCCGTTTTGCGCTGCAGAATGCGGTTTCTGTCGCTGGTCTGATGATCACCACCGAGTGCATGATTGCCGATGAGCCGAAGGACGAGCCGGCAATGGGCGGCGGTGACATGGGCGGTATGGGCGGCATGGGTGGCATGGGCGGCATGATGTAACCCGACCGCCGACTGTCCGGGGGTGCGGTTCCCCGGAGCGAAAACCCCGCCGGGGGAGATCCCGGCGGGGTTTTTTTGTTCCTCGCACTGCCCGCACCGGTTGGGCACGCGGTCCGGATGCCGCGATCGGGTGTTGCATGTATGCTTGTGGCGCGCGGAATGCCGCGCGTGCTCGGGCGGTCGATAAATCGGGGCTGACGCCCGCTCGGGCTTGTCGATCAAACCAATAATCGGGGGATGCCGAGATGAAGAAGATGATCACAACAGCAATCGGGGCGCTGGCGATGAGTACGGGCCTGGCTGGTGCGGCCGATGGATTGTTGACCGTGCCCAGCACCCATTCGGTCGAAGCGACCGTTGACCGATTGGAGAAGGGTCTCGAGGCCGCCGGCTTTAAGATCTTCGCCCGTGTCGACCACGGCGCCGGGGCCAAGAGTGTGGACATGCCGCTGGCGCCGAGCGAGCTGCTGATATTCGGCAAGCCGGATATCGGCACGCTGCTGATGCAGAGTCAAGCAACGGTTGGCATCGAGTTGCCCTTGAAGTACCTCGTCTGGCAGGACGACGCCGGCGATGTCACCGTGGGCTGGAACGATCCGGCCTGGATCACGGCCCGCCACGGGATCGACGATCGGGCGCCGGTCGTGCAGAAAATGCAGGGGGCGTTGAAGAAGTTTGCGACCGAGGCCGCGCAGCCCTGATGAGTGAAGAGTCGGCCGCAATGCGGCTGGAGCGTTACCGCGATGCCTGGCGCGCGATGCCGGGCGTCGTCGATCGGGGCACGGCCCTGCCCGATGCGCAACAGATCGAGCAGGTCTGGGGTCTCAGCGACTTTGCGGCGCAGACCTGCCTGCGTAAACCGCAACTGCTTGCCGAGCTGCATGCCGAGGGGTTGCTGGAACGCCCCTATCGGGGCGGGGAGATGGCGTCCCGGCTGGTCGCGGCACTCGAAGGCGTCGAAGACGAGGCCGGGCTGGAGCGGGGCCTGCGCCTATTCCGTCAGCCTGAGATGTTGCGAATCATCTGGCGTGATCTGCTCGGTGCGGCGCCGCTCGAAGAGACGCTGGAGGATCTTTCCGAGCTGGCTGACGTGTGCATCCGCGAGGGCCTGGCGAGGCTCTACGATTGGGCGACGGCGAAATCTGGTGTTCCGCGTGCTGCGGATGGCAGCCCGCAGCAGCTCATCGTGCTTGGCATGGGCAAGCTGGGGGCGCGCGAACTCAACCTCTCTTCCGATATCGACCTGATCTTCTGTTTCGCCGAGCACGGCCGGACCGACGCCGACCGGGCGTTGGAGAACGAGCAGTTTTTCACGCGTCTCGGGCGTCAGCTGATCAGTGTGTTGAGCAAGCAGACAGCGGACGGCTTCGTGTTCCGCGTCGATATGCGACTGCGGCCGTTCGGGGAGTCGGGCCCGTTGGTCGCCACCTATGACGCGATGGAGAACTACTACCACTCCCAGGCCCGTGACTGGGAGCGTTACGCGATGGTCAAGGCCCGTGCGATCACCGGCGGCGCGGCGGACATCGAGGCCCTGATGGGCATGTTGCGCGCGTTTGTCTACCGGCGCTACATCGACTTCGGGGTAATCGAGTCGATCCGCGACATGAAGCGGATGATCGAGCGCGAGCTGCATACCAAGGGCCTCGAGGCGAACATCAAGCTCGGGCAAGGCGGTATCCGTGAGATCGAGTTCATCGGCCAGGCCTTCCAGTTGGTGCGCGGCGGACGCGAGGCGGATCTGCAGGTCCGACCCATCCAGCGTGTGCTGCGCCTGCTCGGTGACAAGGGGATTCTGCCCGCCTACGCGGTTCGCGAGTTACTCGATGCCTACCGCTTTCTGCGCCTCACCGAGAACCGCCTCCAGGCCTGGAAGGACCAACAGACCCATCGCCTGCCGGCAGACTTGCCGGGACGCGCACGACTCGCGGGCAGTATGGGTTTCGAGCAATGGGACGACTTTTCGCGTGCCCTCGAGCGGCATCGTCGGCGCGTGCACGAACAGTTCGGCCATGTGTTCGCCGCGCCACAGGCCGAGCCGGTGCAGCAGGAGACGGCCCTGGCCGGCTTGTGGCGGGCCGGGCCGGACGACGATCTCGCGCAGTGCGCATTGTCGGATGCCGGGTTCGAAGACGCGGCCGGGACGCTGGCCACTCTGCATGCCTTCCGGGAGTCCGCCGCGGTGCGGGCCCTGCCGACGCGGGGGCGTACCAAGCTCGATCAGCTGATGCCGTCGTTGATCGAGGCATCGGCCCAAGCCGACGAGCCGGACGTAACGCTTGCCCGGCTGGTCAAATTGATCGCCGCGATCGTGAGGCGAACCGCTTATCTCGATCTGTTGGTGGAGAACCCGCTGGCGCTTTCGCAGTTGGTCAGGCTGGCCAGTGAGAGCAGTTGGGTGGTGTCGCAGCTTACGCACCAGCCGCTGCTGCTCGACGAACTGCTGGACCCGCGTCGACTGTATTCGCCGCTGCGCAGTGATGACCTGCGCAGCGAGCTGCAGACACTGCTGACCTCGGTCGATGACGGCGACCTGGAGCAGGAAATGGAACGCCTGCGACAGTTCTCCCAGGGTAACCGGCTGCGCGTTGCGGCCGCAGACATCGTCGGGGCGATCCCGTTGATGGTGGTCAGTGATTACCTGACCGAGATCGCCGAGGTCACGCTGCAGCGCGTCCAGCGCGATGCCTGGCGCGACATGGTGCGCAAGTATGGCCGACCCGGTGGACTGCAGGGGATGGATACCGGGTTCGCTATCGTCGGCTACGGCAAACTGGGCGGCATCGAGCTGGGGTACGCATCCGACCTCGATCTGGTGTTCCTGCACGGCAGCAGCGACCTCCACGCGGTGACCGACGGCCGCCGCAGCCTGGCCAACGATGTGTTCTACGCCCGGATGGGGCAACGCATCATTCATACGCTCACCACGCGCACGCCGTCGGGGCTGCTCTATGAAGCGGACATGCGCCTTCGGCCGAACGGTAATGCGGGTCAGCTCGTGTCGTCGCTGAGTGCGTTCGAGAAGTACCAGGTCAACGACGCCTGGGTCTGGGAGCATCAGGCCCTGGTGAGGGCGCGGCCGGTGGCGGGCGACGCGGCGGTGCAGGCGCGCTTCGCCGCGATCCGTCACCAGGTGTTGTGTTTCGAGCGCGATCCGGCCGGGCTCATCGAAGAAGTCCGCGACATGCGGCGCAAGATGCGCGACAGTCTCGATCGCGGGGATGATGAGCATTTCCACGTCAAGCACGGTGCCGGTGGGCTGGTGGATATCGAGTTCATCGTGCAATACGCGGTGCTGCGCTGGGCGCACGAATATCCTGACTTGACGGAATGGACCGACAATGCGCGGCTGCTCGAGCGTCTGTCGTCGCATCGCTTGCTTCCGGCTGGCGCCGCTGAACAGCTGTGGAACGCCTATCAGGTCTATCGCGGCGTCGTTCACCGACGTGCGCTGCAGGAGGGCGGCTCAGTGGTGCCGGTCGGTCAGCTCGACGAGGAGCGCGCCATGGTGCGAGATATCTGGTCGGGACTGATGGGTTGACGTAACCGCCCGGGTCGGCAGGCCGCATCGCGGGTGGAGCGCCGCAGGCAGCAAGCTCGGCTATCGGGCAGGCCGCCTTTGTGGTTCAATTGCCGGCTACGCAAGCAGCCGAGGGCCTCTCCCGCTGCGTTGCGACCGACCGGATTTCTGGAGTTACTTCGATGCAAACCATGGCAGATCGCGACGGCCTGATCTGGCTCGATGGCGAGATGGTACCCTGGCGCGAGGCCAAGACCCACGTGCTGACCCACACGCTGCACTACGGCATGGGGGTGTTTGAGGGTGTACGTGCCTATCATGCGGCACAGGGTACCGGCATCTTCCGCCTCGAAGAGCACACCGACCGACTGTTCCGTTCGGCTCACATCCTGGGTATGCCGATGCCCTACGATCGCGCCGAGATCAACGAGGCACAGCGTCGCGCGGTGCGCGAAAACGGCCTGGATTCGGCCTACATCCGCCCGATGTGTTTCTACGGCTCCGAGGGCATGGGGTTGCGCGCCGACAACCTCGAGGTTCACTGCATGGTGGCGGCCTGGGCCTGGGGTGCCTACCTCGGTGAAGAGGGCATGACCCGGGGCATCCGTATCCGCGTGTCGTCTTTCACCCGCCACCACGTCAACGTCACGATGTGCCGTGCCAAGGCGAACGGCAACTACATGAACTCGATGATGGCCCTCAAAGAGGCGCTGGACACCGGATACGACGAGGCCCTGCTGCTCGACGCCAATGGCTTCGTGATGGAGGGTTCCGGCGAGAACGTGTTCATCGTGCGTGACGGCGTGCTCTATACGCCGGATCTCACTTCCTGCCTGGACGGCATCACGCGCCGCACCGTGATCCAGTTGGCGCAGGAGGAAGGCCTGCAGGTCGTCGAGCGGCGTATTACCCGAGACGAGGTGTATATCGCGGACGAGGCGTTCTTCACCGGCACTGCAGCCGAGGTGACCCCGATTCGCGAGGTCGACGGGCGGCAGATTGGTGCGGGCAACCGCGGGCCCATCACGGAACGGCTACAGAGTCGTTATTTCGACGTCGTTCACGGCCGCAGCCCGGCCCACAGCGGCTGGCTCAGCCTGGTGTGATCCGGAGACCAGACGGGAGATTGACTATGAGCAGCGACACCCCGAAATCGGACCATGTCATCACGGTCGGCCGCGACGAACTGCCGTTGTCCTGCCCACGTCCGGGAGACGAGGTCTGGAACATGCATCCGCGCGTCTACCTGCCGATCGAGAAGGACGGGAAGGCCACCTGTCCATACTGCGGGGCACGATACGAGTTGCGGGGCTGACCCGGCAGCGCGGCGCGGGCGATCCCTGCGACTTCGCGAGGTGGCCTGACTTGCCTGACGGTGTGAATTGGAGTCTGCTGCACCCGCGGACCTGGCCCTTGTGGCTGGGCTTCGGACTGTTGCGCATCGCCATCTGGCTGCCGCACCCGGTCTTGGTGCGGACCGGGCGGGTATTGAGCCGGCTGGCCCTGCCGCTGGCTAAGAAACGTGCCGCGATCGCCCGGCGTAATCTGGAGCTGTGTTTCCCGCAGACCGACCCGGACACCCGGGAACGGATGCTGCGCGGCCATTTCGAATCCCTCGGGATCGCGTTGTTCGAGTTCGGCCTCGCCTGGTGGGCCGGCGACCGGAAGCTGCAGGGCCTGGCCGATGTCGAGGGTCTCGAGAACCTCGAGTCCGCGGCGCGCGACGGCAAGGGCGTCCTGTTGCTGTCGGCGCACTTCACCTGCCTCGAATTGGGCGGGCGTCTGCTGGCGCGGCATTTCCCGTTCGTCGCCATGTACCGCCCGGGCAGCGACCCCGTGGTCAGGCAGTTGATGGAGGCGGCGCGGCGCCGCGTGTGCGGTGAGATCATCCCCCGCGATGCGGTGAAGACGCTGATCCGCAGCCTGCGCGCCGGCAACGCGATCTGGTATGCGCCGGACCAGAACACCGGGCGGCGCAAGGGCGTGTTCGTCGATTTTTTCGGCCACCTGGCATGTACCACGCCGGCCTCGGCGCGCCTGTCGGCCATCACCGGTGCCCAGGTGGTGCCTTTCATGGCGGTGCGCAAGCCGGACGACAGCGGCTACCTGCTGCGGCTCGAACCGGCGCTGCGCGACTTCCCGGGCGACGACCTGGAAGCGGACACGCAGCGCACC
>CBDTXT010000124.1:0-7882 GCA_965364465.1 uncultured Chromatiaceae bacterium | reverse complement strand
TCGCAATGGAGCTGCAGGCCGCGCAGATTGCGCCACGTGAGGTAGATCGCATTGGCACCCAGCGCGCCGAGCAGGAAGGTCAGCAGGTGACCCGGGTTGTTGCCGTAATTCACCGCTCCGAGCAGCATCCCGAACAGCAAGGCGCCGAACATGAACCCATAGCGCGTCGGTAGGATGTAAATGCGGCGCGCGCCGATCTCAACATCGCCGGTGGCGTTCGCCTGCTCGATTCGCATCCAGTCGGCGAGCGCCATCGTCAGGGCACAGCCACGCCTTCGATCAGATCGTGCAGCAGGCCCCCACTCTCGCCATCCAGCCTGCACAGGCGGTGCCCGGCGACGCTGGGGAGCACGGCCTGCACGTCCTCGGGCACGACCTGTTTGCGGCCATCGATCATTGCCCAGGCCCGCGCTGCCTGGAGCAGGGCCAGTCCGGCGCGCGGTGACAGGCCCGTCTCCCATTTCGGGGACGATCGCGTGGCCGCCAGCAGGTCCTGGACATAATCGAGCAGGCCTGGCGACACATGTATCGCGTCCACCTGAGCCTGCCAGTTACGCAGGCCGGCCGCATCGACGTGCGGCGTCACCTGCTCCAGCATCTGGCGCCGGTCGCCACCCGCGAGCAGCGCACGTTCCGACGCCGGATCCGGGTAACCGAGGCTTATCCTCATCAAAAAGCGGTCGAGCTGTGACTCCGGCAGGCCAAAGGTCCCGACCTGGGTCCGCGGATTCTGCGTCGCGATCACGAAGAACGGATTCGGCAATTCACGTGTCTCCCCGTCCGCGGTGACCTGGCGCTCCTCCATTGCTTCGAGCAACGCGCTTTGCGTCTTCGGCGTCGCGCGGTTTATCTCGTCTGCGAGCACCAGTTGAGAAAAAACCGGGCCAGGATGGAAATGAAACCGGCCCTCCTGGCGGTCGTAGACCGAGACGCCGAGGATGTCGGCCGGCAGCAGGTCAGAGGTGAACTGAATGCGCTGAAAATCGAGCCCGAGAAGACGTGCGAGCACATGGGCCAGGGTCGTCTTGCCGACCCCTGGCATGTCTTCGATCAGCAGGTGTCCGCGTGCCAGCACACAGGCGAGCGAAAGACGCAGTTCGTCCTTTTTTCCGACAATCAGCCGGGCGGCGTCGTCCAGAATCAGACTCAGCACCGCGTCATCGCCGGTAAGGCCGCCGTTGGTCATTATCGCTTCGTGCATCGCTTGCGGGCCCCCTTCCGCTGACGTGAATGCAGAGGCTATCGGCGTTTCGACCACATTCTCAAGGCAGCCGCCGGACCTGGCGCGCTGTCCGTTGATTCAGTCTATGCTGACCGGGTACGTCGCGTACCGGCAAATGGGCCTTTCATTCGGCGAGCAGCGTTTGAATCCCTTGCTCGATCGCCAACGCCCGGCGGTCGCCGGCATGCATCTCCCCCGCAAACCGATAACGAATCGTTCCCCGCTTGTCGACCAGGTAAAAGGTCGGCCAGTAACGGTTGCGGAGCGCCCGCCAGTAGGCCAAGTCATTGTCGATCATCACCGGGTGTCGAAGCCCGAACTCTTCGACCTTGGCCGCAACGCGCGCCCGGTCTTGTTCGCGCTCGAACTCAGGGCTGTGAATCCCGATCACCTGAAATGGCTGGCCAGCCAGCCGCTCCTCCAATGCGTTGAGCCAGCGGAACGACCGATAACAGTTCCAGCATTCGTAGGTCCAGACGTCGACCAGCAGTACACGACCACGCAGCCCCGAGACCGAAAGCTCGGGGCCGTTGATCCAGTCATCCGCGCGGCTGGATGTGAACTCGGGAAGCGGGCGCTGGTCTACCGCCTGCGCGTGTGCCGCGATCTGGAAAACGAGACAGTACCCGAGATATCTCCAGCTTCGCATGTCGCATTCCCCCAAGTCCGACAGTCAAGAGACCGGGGGTTGCACGGCAACATTGCAACGATGACGGACGAGGTCTTCGTGGATTAGAATAACAGGCTTAAATTCATAGGGTTATATGATGCTACACGTTGACAGCTATGACGTGATCGTGGTCGGCGGCGGGCACGCCGGCAGCGAGGCCGCACTCGCGGCGGCACGCATGGGTGTCAGGACCCTGCTGTTGACGCACAGCATCGAGACGCTCGGCGCGATGAGCTGTAACCCGGCGGTCGGCGGCATCGGCAAAGGCCATCTGGTGCGCGAGGTCGACGCACTGGGTGGCCTGATGGCACGTGCGACCGACCGGGCGGGCATCCAATTCCGGACCCTCAATTCGCGCAAGGGGCCGGCCGTGCGCGCGACCCGCGCCCAGGCCGACCGGGTGCTCTACAAGGCCGCGGTGCGTGCGGCCCTGCAGTCCGAGCCCAATCTCGATCTGTTCCAGCAGGCTGTCGATGATCTGCTCGTCGAGCAGGGTGATGTGGTGGGCGTGGTCACCCAGATGGGGCTACGTATTCGGGCCAGGGCGGTCGTCCTGACGGTTGGCACCTTCCTCGGGGGCCGCATTCACATCGGCCTGGAGAACTATAGCGGCGGGCGTGCCGGCGATCCGCCGAGCAATACGCTGGCCCGGCGGCTGCGCGAGCTGCCGTTCAACGTCGAACGCCTGAAGACGGGGACACCACCGCGCATCGACAGCCGAACGATCGATTATTCGGTGCTTGAGGTTCAGCCCGGCGACGATCCGGAACCGGTGTTTTCCTTTATGGGTAACCGGAAAGATCACCCCCGTCAGGTACCTTGCCATATCACCCGCACCAACCAGCGCACGCATGAGCTGATACGCAGCGGCATGTCGCGCTCGCCGATGTACACTGGGGTGATCGAGGGTGTGGGTCCGCGTTACTGTCCGTCGATCGAGGACAAGGTCGTGCGTTTTGCCGACAAGGATTCGCACCAGATCTTCATCGAACCCGAGGGTCTCACCAGCCATGAGGTCTATCCGAATGGCATCTCCACATCGCTGCCGTTCGATGTGCAGTGGGAACTGGTGCGCTCGATGTGCGGTTTCGAGGACGCGCGGATCACCCGGCCCGGCTATGCGATCGAGTACGATTTTTTCGACCCGCGTGACCTCAGGGCGTCGCTGGAGACACGGTTTGTCGGCGGTCTGTTTTTCGCTGGCCAGATCAACGGGACGACGGGTTACGAGGAGGCCGCTGCCCAGGGTTTGCTGGCCGGCCTGAATGCCGCTCGCCTGGCACAGGAAAGGGAAAGCTGGTCGCCGCGTCGGGACGAGGCCTATCTCGGGGTGTTGGTCGACGACCTGATCACACGCGGCACCAACGAGCCCTATCGCATGTTCACGTCCCGTGCCGAGTACCGACTGATGCTCCGCGAGGACAATGCGGACCTGCGCCTGACCGAAATCGGCCGGCAACTGGGCCTGGTCGGCGATGCGCAGTGGGCCCGATTCGAACGTAAGCGCGAGGCGATCGAGCGCGAGCGACAGCGCCTGCGCGATATCAGGGTCCGCCCGGCCGACGTGTCCGAAGCACAGGCGGTCGCGGCGATTGGCGATGCGCTACGCAAGGAAGTCCGGGCAATCGAACTCATTGCACGGCCCGGCGCAAGTTACGCGAGTGTCAGTGCGCTGCCGACGGTCGGTGATGCCGGAATCGAGCAAGATCTGCGGGATCAGGTGGTGGAACAGGTCGAGATCCAGGCGAAGTATGCGGGCTACATCGACCGCCAGCGCGACGACGTGGAGCGTACGCGCCGGGCGGAGTCGATCCGGCTGCCCAACGACCTGCAGTATGCAAGCGTGAAGGGCCTTTCGGCCGAGGTCAGCGAAACGCTGTCTCGTCATCGCCCCGACACGATCGGGCAGGCAGGCCGTATTCCCGGGGTGACGCCCGCCGCAGTTTCTTTGCTCCTGATCCACCTTAAAAAAAAGTCGGCATAGCGGGCTGCAATTGCGATCCACAGCTGAGCGCGGCACCAATGATTCGGGGCGCGGGCACAGGGTAGGGGCAGCTGCCCCGGGGACCCTTCGCGCCGCTGCCGGCCGGCGTCATCTCGAGCCCCGGCGGACCACTGGCTTTGGATAGAATCGCGCGATGATCACCCGTGTCGAGATCCCCACCCAATGGCCGTTGCAGCTTTCCCAGGGACTGGCCGCGATGTCCCTGCCCCTTGGCATACATCAGTGCGAGGCCCTGCTCGGCTACCTCGGCCTGCTGCGAAAGTGGAACCGCGCGTTCAATCTGACCGCGGTGCGCGACCCGGGGTCGATGGTGCGTCGTCAGCTGCTCGACAGCCTGTCGCTGGTTCCATGGCTCGATCGCGGGCCTGTGCTGGACGTGGGTACCGGTGCCGGCCTGCCTGGTATCCCGCTTGCCATTGCCTGCGCCGCGGTCAAGTTCACGCTGATCGACAGCAATGGCAAGAAAACGCGCTTCGTTCAGCAGGTGGTCGGTGAGCTCGGCCTCGCGAACGTGGAAGTGGTCAGGCGGCGTGTCGAACAGCTGGAACGTCCCTGCCACTACCAGACTATCGTGTCACGCGCCCTCGGTTCCTTGGCCGACATGGTCAGCGCCACCGAATCGCTGTTGGCGCCGGCCGGTTGCTGGTTGGCGATGAAGGGCACAGACCCGGCCGAGGAGCTGGTCGCGCTTCACGCCGGCCTGTCCAGCGAGGTCATACCGCTGCAGGTACCCGGCGAAACGGGCGAGAGACACTTGGTTGTCATCCGCCGACGCGATCCGGTATGACTGCTGACTCCGCCGTGCGCAGTCGCTGCTGCCGCCTGGGCCCTCGTAACGGCTCAGTCTTTCAGCCGCGCAGGACCTGGCCTACAGATTGTCCGGTCAGCAAGCTGTCTTTTTTCCACCGCCCCGTTATGATTGACCGCCCGGCAGACCCGGCCATACAACGAGATCCAGGCTGATCACGATGGGACGAATCATTGCTGTCGCCAACCAGAAGGGCGGCGTGGGCAAGACCACCACTACCGTGAATACCGCGGCCGCGCTGGCAGCGATGCGGCGGCGCGTCCTGCTGGTGGATCTAGACCCGCAGGGCAATGCGACCACCGGCAGTGGCATCGACAAGCAGTCGCTCGAGCGATCGACACTCGATGCGCTGATGGGTGAGGCACCGGTATCAGCGTGCATTCAACGCGCCGAGCAGGCCGGTTACGACGTGCTTCCTTCAAACGGCGACCTGACGGCGGCCGAGGTCAGGCTGCTCGAGGCCCCGCTGCGCGAGAAGCGTCTCGCGCTCGCGCTCGAAGCCGTGCGTGACGCCTATGATTACCTGCTGATCGATTGTCCGCCATCACTCAATATGCTGACCCTGAACGCGCTCGTGGCGGCCGACAGCGTGCTGGTGCCGCTGCAGACCGAGTATTACGCTCTCGAGGGTCTGTCTGCGCTGCTCTCTACCGTGCAGCAGATCAAAGACCATCGAAATCCGCGTCTCGAGATGGAGGGTATCGTCCGCACCATGCACGATCCGCGCAACAACCTCGATAATCAGGTGTCGGCACAACTGATCCAGCACTTCGGTGACAAGGTCTTCCGGACCATGATTCCACGCAACGTCCGGGTCGCCGAGGCACCCAGCCATGGGCTGCCCGTGATGCTGTATGATAAAAGCTCGCGCGGCGCGGTCAGTTACATGGCCCTGGCCAGCGAGATGACCCGTCGACATATCCCGCACAACCGCAACGTCCCGGCATGAACATGGCAAAGAAAAGAGGTCTCGGCCGCGGACTCGATGCCCTGCTGGGCCCCTCTCAGCCCGCGGATCAGGTGTCGACAGCCGGCGAGGCCGACGCAAACCGATCACCCGACAGCCTGCCGGTCGACCTGATACAACGCGGCCGATACCAGCCCCGGCGCCGTTTCGACGAGGATCGGTTACGCGAACTAGCCGATTCGATCACCGCGCAGGGGATGGTACAGCCGATCGCGGTACGCCCGACCGGCGACGGACGGTTCGAGATCATCGCCGGCGAGCGGCGTTGGCGTGCTGCGCAGATGGCCGGACTCGCCGATGTGCCGGTCGTGATTCGCGAAGTCAACGACCAGACCGCGATGGCGATGGCGCTGATCGAGAACATCCAGCGCGACGACCTCAATCCGCTGGAAGAGGCCAGTGCGCTGCACCGCCTGCTCAACGAGTTCGAGTTGACCCACCAGCAGGTCGCACAGGCGGTGGGCAAATCGCGCACCACGGTGACCAACCTGATTCGCCTGCTGGATCTCAATCCGGAGGTCAAGGCGATGGTCGAGCAGGGTGAGCTGGAGATGGGACACGCGCGCGCGCTCCTGGCCCTTGGCGGCCAGACCCAGACCCAGGCCGCAGCGCAGGTCGCCGCCAAGGGGCTTTCCGTGCGCGAGACCGAGGCCCTGGTGCGTCGTCTCAACCAGCCCCAGCAAGCACCGGCACCCCCCGAGCAGGCGGATCCGGACGTGCGGCGACTGCTCGACGAATTGACCGACCGCCTGGGGGCAAAGGTAGCCTTGCAGCAGGGCGCGCGTGGCAATGGCCGCCTCGTTATCAGTTACAACACGCTGGAAGAGCTCGAAGGAATCCTTGATCATATCCGCTGAACCGGTTCCGGCAGTCGGCCCCAGACCAATAATTCTCTTGGGGGTTACCCTTTAGGTTTTTTATCAGACGATCGTTTGACCTTATACAGCCCAGTTCTTATACTGCGGCCGCTTTCATTGGCTCGACCCACAGCGCGGAATGCAGCAGGTGCATAATCTCGATGCCCGTCGAGCCAGACGGATTTTGGTCGCTCAGGTGGTCGCTACCCTGGTCGTCGCCCTGGTTGGGTTGATGTTCGGTCCACGGGCCGGCTCTTTTGCTCTCCTCGGAGGGTCGATCGCCACCATTGCCAATGCCCTTTTTGCTCTCTGGGTATTTGGACGCTACCGAGCGGCCGAGCCGGGTAAACTCCTGGCGCAGTTTTACGGGGGCGAGGTCCTCAAGCTGGGATTCATCGCGGCCACATTCGCGGCAGTGATCATCTGGCTGGAACCGCTGAGCCCGTTGGCTCTTTTCGGGGCCTTTTTCGTGGTACAGGTATTACCACCCCTGCTGGCGAATCGTGTCGCCGGCTGAACGCAAAGAGAAGATAGAGAGATGGCTGGCTCTGAAACCCTGACTTCCGGTGAATACATCACACACCACCTGACCAATCTCACGTTCGGGCAGTTTCCCGATGGTCACTGGGGTATCGCGCATACGACGGAAGAGGCCTCGTCGATGGGGTTCTGGGCCATTCACCTGGATTCGATGTTCTGGTCGATCGGCTTGGCCTGTCTTTTCACGTTTTTCTTCTACAAGGCGGCGCAAAAGGCCTCTGCGGATACTCCCAGCGGTCTGCAGAATTTCGTGGAAATGCTGGTCGATTTCGTCAACGACAGCGTCCGCGGTTCATTCTCAGGTAAAAACGACCTGGTCGCGCCGCTGGCGCTGACTGTGTTCGTCTGGGTTTTTCTGATGAATCTGATGGACCTGGTGCCGGTCGACCTGATCCCCTACCTTGCGGGCAAGCTGGGTATCCACCACATGAAGGTCGTTCCGACGACCGATCCCAACATCACATTCGCTCTCGCGCTCGGCGTGTTCGCCCTGATACTGTTCTACAGCATCAAGATCAAGGGCCTGGGCGGGTTCGTCGGCGAACTCACCGGGATGCCGTTCGAGACCAAGAACCCGCTGTTGAAGCCGATCTTCGGCGTCATCAACTTCATACTCGAGGGCGTCAACCTGATCGCCAAGCCAGTCTCGCTCTCGCTGCGTCTGTTCGGCAACATGTATGCCGGGGAAATGATCTTCATCCTGATCGCTGTCATGTACAGCGCCGGGTGGGCATTGGGCATCTTCGGCGGCTTTCTACAGCTCGGGTGGGCAATCTTCCATATCCTGATCATCACGCTGCAGGCGTTCATCTT
>CBDTXT010000123.1:0-7943 GCA_965364465.1 uncultured Chromatiaceae bacterium | reverse complement strand
CTCCTCCGACTGCATGCCGTGCTGCCGGGCGATCCGGAACCGTCTGCCTGAGTAGCTTGCGCCAGGCCAGACGGGTCGCTCAGTCCGCTTCCGGCTGACTGTCCTCAGCATAGTCGAAAGAGTCGAAGTGCATTTGCGCCGCTGGCATACCCGCCGCGCCGAATGCCTCGCGGCCCGCGTTCACCATGGGCGGGGGCCCGGCCATATAGAGGTCGTGACCCGAAAGATCTGGGAAATCCTGGACCACGGCCTCATGCACCCAACCCGTTCTTCCGGACCAGCCCGGATCCGGCTCCGACAACACAGGGACAAAGTGGAAGTTGTCGTGCTCTGCCGCCCACCGCTCCGGCAACTCCCGCAGGTACAGGTCACGCTCCCCGCGAACGCCCCAGTAGAGGTGCATGGGGCGTTCGATGCCGGCTTCGAACGCCTGCTCGATCTGTCCCTTGAGCGGCGCGAAGCCGGTGCCGCCGCCCATGAAGATCATCGGACGGTCGGAACCTTCGTCAAGCACGAAGGTGCCCAGCGGCGCCTGGATGCGCAGGATCGCGCGTTCCTGCATCTGCGTGAATACCCAGTCGGTGAACTTGCCGCCATCGACATGCCGGATATGGAGTTCGAGGTACTCGTCGTCGTGCGGGGCATTGGCAATCGAAAAGGCACGCCGGCGGCCGTCCGAGAGCATGAAATCAAGATACTGGCCGGCCAGGAACTGCAGACGCTGATTGTCAGGCAGCTTGAGCAATAATCGCACCACGTCGTGGGCCAGGTGATCTACCGCATGGACCCGCACCGGCAGCAGCTTCACCTCGATATCGGCGGTACCCTCGGCCTCGCGAATTGCTATCGTCAGATCGCTGGCCGCAAATCCCTGGCAGGGGAGGCACTTGCCCGCGCCGACGTCGTCGAGTGCAGGTGGCGAACCGTGATACCTTACCTGACCGGTCAACAGTTCGGCAGCGCAGGATCCACAGCGCCCATTGCGGCAACCGTAGGGCAGACCGATATGCTGTCGGATCGCCGCGTCCAGTATGGTCTCATTGTCTTCGACCTCGAATGCGTGGCCGGTAGCACTGATGGTGACGGTAAAGCTCATGTTTTCCTTGTTGACTCAGCCGCACGGCTTGCGGATTCTGATCTATTTCAGTGGTCAATAAAACCGTGGGGCACACATGCTAATCGTTGGTTGCGGAGATGTCGGGCGCCGCCTCGCGGTGCGCGCGAAGGCTCGCAACGAGGCTGTGCACTGCCTCGTGCGAAGCGCGAACAGCGCCAACGAGCTGCGGGAACAGGGTCTCGACGCGGTGGCCAGCGATCTCGACGTGGCGCCGCCAACGCTCGGCAGCGGCTGGGAACAGGGGAACATCTTCTATCTGGCGCCACCGCCAGCCGTCGGCGTCGGCGACCCTCGAATGCAACGATTTCTCGCGGCCCTGCCGACGACACGCAGCCACCGCATTGTCTACATCAGCACGACCGGGGTGTACGGCGATTGCAAGGGCGCCTGGGTCGACGAACGACGGCAACCCGACCCCCAGGTCGATCGCGCTCGACGACGCCACGCAGCAGAGCACCACCTCAGGGCTTGGCGCAACGCCGGTCATGGCGAACTCGTGATCCTGCGGGTGGCGGGCATCTACGGTCCCGGCAAGCTGCCGATCGAACGGCTCAGGAAACAGGTCCCGATGATCGGCGCTGACGAGGCTCCCTGGACCAACCGGATCCATATCGATGACCTGGTGACCGTGTGCGAGGCGGCGATGCGTCGCGGCCGCGACAACGCAGTCTACAACGTAAGCGACGGCAATCCCGGCAATATGCGTGACTACTTCGACCGCGTCGCCGAACGCTACGGACTACCGCCTGCGCCGCTGATCACGCTCGCGCAAGCACGCGCGGCGCTGTCGCCGGGCATGCTTTCGTACCTCGGCGAGTCGCGCCGCCTGGACAACAGGAAAATGCTGTCGGATCTCGGAGTCACACTGCGTTACCCGAACCTTGCCTTGGGTCTGCAGGCCTGCGGCCGCGCCGCAGATCGGCAAGAGACCCGCTCCTAACGGCATCCGCCAGCGCGGCGCAGGACTCAGCGGACCAGCTCGCTGTCGCCAAACCAGCGCCGGCTCAGCTCCGCGAGGCCGTTGGTACCGTCCATACGCTCGAGGAAATTCTCGGTCCAGTTGATGAACTGGGCATCGTTGGCCGGCAGTGCGATGCCGATGGGCTCATAGGTCAGCAAGGAGAAGACCGAGACGAAACCCGCATCCGGGTTGCTTTTCAGCGTCGCCAGACAGATTGGGTAGTCGGTAAGCATGCCGCTCGCCTGATCGCTCGCGACCAACTCAGCGGCCTTGCCGTAGTCCTGGACCCTGATCAACGTAGCCTCGGGAAGGAGTTCGCTGGCGAAGTCCTCACTGGTCGAGTCGGCGAGCACGGCCAGCCGCGTGTCGGCCGTGTTCAGATCAGTCGACTGTTCGGCCTTCGCCATGGCCTCGTCCTTGGTCACGATGCACTTTCCGGAGACCATATAGGGACCGACGAAGGCGACCCGAAGGTTGCGTTCCGGCGTGATGGTCAGGTTCGAGATCACGATGTCGACATCGCCTTTTTCGAGCGCAGGGATCAGTTCACCGAAGGGCATCACGCGCATCTCGAGTTTCACGGACATCATGCTCGCGATTACCCGCGCCAGGTCGATGTCGAAGCCGATCACCTGGCCGTCCGCACCGGCCTGGCTCATCGAGGGCATATTGCCCGACGTACCGAGTATCAGGCTGCCCCGCGCCTGGATGCGTTCGAGCGTCGAGTTGGCGGCGGCCTGGGCCGTACAACAGAGGGTAAGCAGCATCAGGAGCAGGGTGGGCAGAACGCGGCGCGAGATCCGGGACATGTCGTTTTACCTATCGCATGGGTCAAAAAACCGGGCGTGTGACGTTAGCAGATCCGGACCGGCAACACAGCATCGAAGGCCGGCAGCAGCACGGCGACTAATCCGTGATGTGGGGCAATCGCGCCTCGCCTCGAAGCAGGCGCCAGACAACGGGCCTGCCGTCTGGCTGGTTCCGGAAATGCCGGTAGGCCGCAATGCCAAAGGAGGGCGGATCAAGAAAGAACAGCGTGGCGCTCATCTGGTGCTCGCCGGCAAACGCGCTGATGCGGCTGGAGTCCAGTATCGTCGCGCGGAGTTCCGGCGACATCACCGCAAACTGTGTCGTGTACGCGATGTACTCCTGCGGCACGACCTGCGGCCCATCGCCGCTGTAATTGGCCTGCACCACCGCATGCGCGACCTCGTGCGCGACGAGGCTGCGGTAAAGGTCGCGGCCGAGCGGCTGGTCGAACAACAGCTTGTCCGGCCCATCCGTCGCACACCGCTCGTAGGCGAGCACCCGGATGCGGCCGGCAACCGCATCATAGCTGCCGAGCGGACTCGCACCGTACAATGTCGGGAGGGCCGGCACGACCTCGATGCTCAGCCTTTCCGGTATTCGCAGGCCGAGCCCGGACAGGAAGGCGACGGCACGGCCGCCCCCCTGGCAGGCCGACGAGGCGTCAGCCGCATCTCCGCCCTGCACGACCAGGCGACGATCCGCGCAGGCACGTGCGCCGCACGGATCCGCGTTGTCGGCCGCCACACACAACGGCAACAGTGCAACCAACAGCCACGTCGCTCGAAGCACCGCCGCCCCCCGGATTGCGCGATACGAAAGCGCAACTTACCACGTGACGCGGCGAATCCCGCCACGCACGGCCAGCGCCCGAAAATCAGGCGGCCCGTCGCCCCCCGGTGTCAAGGTAATGCCAGCCCAGTGGCGAGCCGCCGGCCGAGAAGAGATGCGCGATGGGGACCCCGGTCGGGATGTCGAACGACTCCACCACGCTTGGGTCCATACCCTGCAGGGCCATGATCAGTGCGCGCAGGGTGTTGCCGTGGCTCGCGATCAGCAGACTGCGGCCATTGCATGTTTCCTCCAGCGGAGACAGCGACCGCAGCGCGCGTCGCATCTGTCGTTCGACCGTAGGATAATGGGCGGCGTTTAATCAATAAATTCGATTATTAACATCGAATCCATCGCTGCAAACTATCTGCGCATCCAGCGCGGCGTTCCTTCTACCCCAGGCCCCGCTGAGGCAAAATCACGCAGCAGCAAAGATCGCCGAATCAGGGAATGGAGGACAGGAGGCATGCCGCTGTGTGAAACGAAAGGCGCACGGGCACCGACCCGGGCACTGTTGTTCGACCTCGGCGGTGTGCTGATCGATATCGACTTCGAGCGGGTCTTCGCGGCCTGGGCGCGGCACTCGGCGCTGCCGGCAAACGAGATCCGTCAACGCTTCGTTACCGATATCGCCTATGAGCGGCACGAACGCGGCGAGATCGACGGCACGAGCTACCTGCGCCACCTGCGTGAGCTGCTCGAACTCGACGCAGCGGAACCGGCAATAAGGGCCGGCTGGAACGCACTCTTCGTTGGAGAAATCAGCGACACCGTGGCTTTGGTGCGCGAAGCAGCGCGGTACCTGCCCTGCTTCGCGTTCACGAACACGAACAGGATTCACCAGCAAGCCTGGTCGGCCGCCTACCCGGGTGTGGTTTCGCTGTTCGAGCAGATCTTCGCATCGTCAGAGCTGGGGCTGCGCAAACCCGAGCCACGTGCCTTCGTCGCGGTAGCACGGCGCATCGGCCTGGAACCGGCGGAGATCCTGTTCTTCGACGACATGCGACAGAACGTCGAGAGTGCCCGGTCACTCGGGATGCGTGCGGTGCAGGTCGCGCAGCCGACGGACGTGCGCAATGCGCTCGACGACGTCCTGTCCGTCTGAGCGGCCGCTCGCGCCCTGCGGTCCGCCGCGGACCGGGGGACCCGCCGCCGTTCAGCGCAACGGGACGCTCAGTGTCACTTCACGCCCACCATAGCCGTGCACCAGATCATGTGCCCTGACCCTGACCCAGGTGAGTCCGACCGGGATGCGCAGGCCCTTGAGGCTTCGGGTGAAAGGCTGCTCGTGGACGTGCGGATGGGCCAGCACCCGCGTGCCGAGCACCGCCCCGTCCGGCGCCAGCACCTCCCAGCGGTCGGCGTAGTGGTCCCAGCCGGCATCGGCATGGCGCAGGGTCACGTCGATATCGAACCGGTCGACATCGCCCGCAGGCCGGATCTCGACCCCCAGCACATCGGCCGGCCCGGCGTGTCCGGCCGGCCCGCCGAGCAGCGCCAGCGCAAGCATCGCCGGACTCAGGCCCCTCGCAGCCACTCGACCACCGGGTCCCACTGCTGGACGTCGATCGCTACCTGGGATGGCGCCAGCTCAAAGATCCCGAGTCCCGTCTCGGCTGAGCGTATGTAGTTCTGACTCTCGCGCAGATGGGTCAGCAGCGGGATTTCGTACCGGGCGAGGAAATCGGCCAGCGCCTGATAGATCCTGGTGTTTTCGCGCACCCGGTTGGCGACCAGGGCGATGCGCGTCTGGCCGCGCGATACACGGCCCGATTTCAACAGCTCATCGATGAAGCGCGTGGCCGCCCGCATGTCGATCGGCGACGGCAGTACTGGCACCAGTAACGCGTCGGCGCGCCGCAAAAGCTGCGTGACCTCGGGACCATACACGGCCGCCGGGGCATCCATCACCACGACCTCGGTGCCGTGCGGGGCCCGTGCTTCGCCGCTGCATGCATCGACGCCCGCGATCGGCGGAATACCTTCATAGTCGTCACGTGCGGAGAGCCAGTCGATGCTGGAACCCTGCGGATCGAAATCCATGATCGCGACCTGGCTCCCATCGTCTGCATACCATGTCGCCAGATTGGTCGCGATCGTGGTCTTGCCACAACCGCCTTTGGGGTTCATGCAGAGTATGGTCTGCATCGGCCTCCTCCCTCGGATTGAGATCAGTCCGGCATTACAGACGACTTGCCGGCACCGAGCAAGCGTTCGCGACCAGCGATCGACCGCCAATCGACCGGCGGCGGGTGCGCCCCACCCCAGTGATCCTCAGCCGATCCCGAGTTCTGCCCATATCGCATCGATACGTGCCTTCACCGCAGCGGACCTCTCGATCGGCCGACCCCATTCGCGGCTGGTTTCACCAGGCCACTTGTTAGTGGCGTCGAAACCGAGTTTGCCGCCCAGCCCAGAGGTCGGCGAGGCGAAATCCAGGTAATCGATCGGGGTGTTCTCGACCATCAAGGCGTCGCGCACCGGGTCCATACGGGTGGTGATCGCCCAGATCACGTCGTTCCAGTCGCGAACGTTCACGTCATCGTCGGTCACGATCACGAATTTGGTATACATGAACTGCCGCAGGAAGGACCAGATCCCGAACATCACGCGCTTCGGATGCCCCGGGTATTGCTTGCGCATGCTGACGACGGCCATCCGGTAGGAACAACCTTCCGGCGGCAGATAGAAGTCGACGATCTCCGGGAACTGTTTCTGCAGGATGGGGACGAACACCTCGTTCAGTGCGACGCCGAGGATAGCCGGCTCGTCCGGCGGCCGCCCGGTGTAGGTGCTGTGATAGACGGGCTGGTCGCGGTGCGTCATCCGGTCGATCGTAAACACCGGGAACTCGTCGACCTCATTGTAGTAGCCGGTATGGTCACCAAACGGCCCCTCCGGCGCCGTGTCATCCGGTTGTATATGGCCCTCGAGCACGAACTCGGCGCTGGCCGGGACCTGAAGGTCCGGGCCAATGCAGCGCGTCACCTCGGTCCGCCCGCCGCGCAGCAGGCCGGCGAACGCGTATTCCGACAGGGTATCGGGTACCGGCGTGACGGCGCCGAGGATCGTTGCCGGATCGGCGCCCAGGGCGACCGCGACCGGAAATGGCTCGCCGGGACGGGCGCGCTGCCAGTCGCGGAAATCCAGTGCGCCCCCGCGATGGGCGAGCCATCGCATGATCACCCGGTTTGGACCGATGACCTGCATGCGATAGATGCCGAGATTGGTGCGCGGCCCGGCCGGCCCACGCGTTACGACCAGCCCCCATGTGATCAGCGGCCCAGCGTCCCCCGGCCAGCAGGTCTGCACCGGCAGGTTCGACAGATCGATCGCGTCACCCTGCAGCACGTGCGTCTGGCAGGCAGCACCCTTCACCGTCTTGGGCGCCATATCGAGCACCTTGCGAAATACCGGCAGCTTGTCCCAGGCATCCTTCATACCATGCGGCGGCTCGGGCTGCTTCAACTGGGACAGGAGCCTGCCGACCTCGCGCAACGCCCCGACCGACTCCTCCCCCATGCCCAGCGCGACACGCTCGGGCGTCCCGAAAAGGTTACCGAGGACCGGTACCCGGTGGCCCTTCGGTTTCTCGAACAGCAGCGCCGGCCCCCCGGCACGCAGCGTGCGGTCGCAGACCTCGGTCATTTCAAGGTACGGGTCAATCTCCAGGCTGACGCGCTTGAGCTGGCCGCGCCCCTCCAGTTGAACGATGAAGTCGCGAAGATCACGGTATTTCATGATGGTATCCTGCGGGCTACAGGAAACACTCTACCGGTCGACCGCCCGGCTCACTAGCCCGCAGCGGCGAACCACTCGAGCGGCGCCCAACCAGACTGCCAATCCTCCGCCAACAGAAGCAACCTGGCCCGACAAGTGAAAAAGACACTGCTGTTCCTGGTCCACCGCCTGCCGTACCCGCCGAACAAGGGGGACAAGATCGCGTCGTTCAATCTGCTGCGTTTCCTCGCCGAGCGCTACGATGTTCGCCTCGGCACCTTCATAGACGACCCGGCGGACCGCCGGTATGTCGACAAACTCCGCGGCTACTGCAGTGACATCTGTGCGGTCGAGATCGAACCCCGGCGGGCGCGCATCGCAAGCCTGCGCGGCCTGTTCACCGGCGAGGCGCTGTCCTTGCCCTATCTGCGAAGCCGCAAGCTGCGCGACTGGGGCGGCCACCTGCTGACGGCGCAGCGGCCCGAGAGGAGCGTGGTTTTCAGCGGG
>CBDTXT010000122.1:0-7945 GCA_965364465.1 uncultured Chromatiaceae bacterium | reverse complement strand
TCAAAGCCTGTTTTCCAATCACGGCCGTTCGCCTGGTGAGATTTTCGGGCTAGTCGCCGTCCGAAGCCGGCTGATCTCCGACGAGCTGCACTCTGCCGTCCACGACCATCAGCTGACGTTCACCGCGCATCAGTTCCTGCAGCGATCGCCCGGCCAGCGAGTGGCGCCAACCTTCCAGCAGGGGGCACTCGGATTCGCCGCGCACCAGGCGTTCGAGTTCCCTCCGGCTGGCGATCGCCAGCGGCGATAGCTGGTGCTCGTCCGCGATCAGGTGGAGCCCCGCGCTCAACAGGTCGACCATCGCATCCTGGTGCGCGTTCAGCGGTTTCGCGCGGGCCTTGTCGTGCGGCCACTGGTCACGAGGGACCTCGCCACCCGCGCTGATCAGGTCCAGCAGGACCTGGCCCTCGCGACGGATCAGGCCGGGCTCCAGGCCGCGAATCTTCGACAGCCCGGCCGGGTCACGCGGCATGCGTCGGCTCATTTCGATCATGACCTCGTCCTTCAGCACCCATTTGCGCGGGAGATCACGTTCCCGGGCCTGGGTCTCGCGCCATGAGGCCAGTTTCTGCAACACCGCAAGCTGTCGGCCACGCAGCACCTGCCGCCCTTTGACGCGCTGCCACATGCTGTCCGGGTTCGGGTAATAGGTCTGCGGGTCGGCGAGTGTCGCGAAATCCGCGGCCAGCCATTGCAGTCGCTCCTTGTCGAACAGGTGGCCGCGCATGTGCAGGTAGAGCCTCCCGAGGTAGACGACGTCGTCGAGGGCGTAGCGTTGCTGCTCTGCGTCCAGTGGGCGCCGCGACCAATCGGTGCGCGACTGATCTTTCGGCAGCTCGACGTCGAGCAGCAGGTTCACCAGGTTCGCGTAACCGATCTGGTCGCCGTGCCCCAGCAGCGCCGCCGCCGGCTGCGTGTCGAAGATCGGCATTGGGAGCCGGCCGTAGTCGTGCAGGAAGATCTCGAGGTCTTGCCGCGCCGCGTGCAGCACCTTGAGGATGCGGCCGTCATAGAGCACGTCGAGCAGCGGTGTCAGGTCGGGGAGCCGCAGCGGATCGACGCAGGCCGCGACCTCACCGTTGCTCACCTGAATCAGGCAGAGTCTGGGGTAGTAGGTCTTTTCGCGGATGAACTCGGTGTCCAGCGCCAGCCATTCACTGTCGCGCAGCGATGCGCAAAGCTCGAGCAGGGCGTCCGGGGTGTCGACGAATCGTTCTTGCATGGCACCTTCCCGTTGAAGGACGAAGCATAACACTGCAGAACGCATTGCCCGGGCCGGGCGCGATAAGATAGTGAGGTCATCGCAGACCGCGGAACTCTTCACCCATGCTAGCCTTGTTCCAGTATTTCATCGATCTCGCCCTGCTGCGGCGCGCTCCCCAGGATCTGCCTGCGTCGACGGCGCTGCTCCTGCTGCTGGCAGCGCTGAGCGTGTTGATCGGCGGCGTCAACGGTGCGGTGCCTTTTGGGGGGCTGCGCGCAGCGCTTGGTGCCAACCTGATCGACCTGGCGCTTAGCATGACGGTCCTGTTCGGCTTGCTGCAGTTTCGCGGGCATGCCCCGCGCTGGCTGCAGACGGCCAGCGCCTTCCTCGGGCTGGGCGTGCTGGCTGGCCTGGTCATGCTGACCGTCCGCCCCCTGGCCGAGCTGATGGGAATCGGCAGCTTCGCGATGCTGGCGGATATCTTGCTGGCGATCTGGCTGCATGTCGCGCTCGGCAGCGTGCTGCGCCATGCACTGGATGTGTCTTTGCCGGCCGGTGTGCTCATCGTGCTCGCCTACACGGTGTTGGCCGTGGGCATCATTACCCGCATCTTTCCACCAGTCGTCGTCGGGTCGTAAATGAACATACATATCCTGGGTATCTGTGGGACGTTCATGGGCGGTATCGCGTTGATCGCACGCGCCCTCGGCCACCAGGTGTCGGGCAGCGACAGCAACGTCTATCCGCCGATGAGTACTCAGCTCGAGGCCGCGGGCATCCGGCTGCTCGAGGGTTATCGGCCCGAGCACCTCGAACCGGCACCCGACCAGGTTGTTGTCGGCAACGCGATGTCACGCGGGAATCCGGCAATCGAGTCGATGTTGGCGCGCGGCCTGCGCTACATCTCCGGGCCGCAGTGGTTGGCCGAGCATGTGCTGCACGATCGCTGGGTGCTCGCGGTCGCCGGGACCCATGGCAAGACCACGACATCGGCGATGCTGGCCTGGATCCTGGAGTATGCCGGTCTCAAGCCGGGTTTCCTGATTGGCGGTGTGCCGCAGAACTTCGGGGTCTCGGCGCGCGCCGGGGATTTACCGTTCTTCGTGGTCGAGGCCGACGAGTACGACACCGCGTTCTTCGACAAGCGCTCGAAGTTCGTGCACTACCGCCCGCGCACGCTGGTAATGAACAATCTCGAGTTCGACCATGCGGACATCTTCGATGACCTGGGCGCGATCCAGCGCCAGTTTCACCAGCTGATACGGACCGTTCCGGGCAACGGCCTGATCGTCTCCCCGCTGAACGACGGTAACCTGAACGACGTGCTGGACATGGGCTGCTGGACGCCGGTGGTGCATTTCGACCCGGCAGGCGAAGCGAGCTGGCATGCGCTGCACAGTGCTCCCGATGGCAGCCGCTTCGACGTGGTTTGCGATACCCAGAACGTCGGCACGGTCGCCTGGTCACTGACCGGCAGGCACAACACGGCGAACGCACTTGCGGCGCTGGCGGCCGCGCGCCACGCAGGCGTGCCGCCCCGGGTTGGTGTGGCGGCGCTGGCCGAGTTCGGCAACGTCAAGCGGCGCATGGAGCTGCGTGGAGAGTTGCGCGGGGTGCGTGTCTACGACGATTTCGCCCATCATCCGACCGCGATCGCCAGTACGCTGGACGGTTTGCGCAAACAGGTCGGCGACCGCCGGATCCTCGCGGTGCTGGAGCCGCGCTCGAACACGATGCGCATGGGGGTTCACGCCGACCGCCTGGCTGACGCATTGGCCGCCGCCGATCGGGTCTGGGTCTATCTCCCCGAAGGCATCGCCTGGGACGCGCACAGCCTGCTGGGGGGGCTGGGTGCGCGCCTGCGTCTGACGCACGACACGCAGTCGATAGTCGACGAGGTGGCGCAAACGGCGGCGGCCGGTGATCAGGTCCTGGTCATGAGCAACGGCGGATTTGAGGGCATCCACCAGCGTCTGCTGGACGCGCTGGCGGACACCTGAACTCACGCAAGCGATTCTGCGCCTCGCATCTTGCCGCAGACCTTGCCGAGCGGACCGGGTGTTACCCTGTTTCGCGCATGGCCCACGCTGCCCGGTGGGCGTGCTTAAATAGCGGGCATGGTTGAGACTCGAGCGCCCATCGCCGTTGCCCTTACCGGCGCCTCCGGGGTGCAGTACGGGCTGCGGCTGATCGAATGCCTTTTGTCTGCCGACCGGCATGTCTACCTGATGGTCTCCCAGGCCGCACAGCTTGTGGTCAACATGGAGACCGATTTGCACCTCCCCGGTCGGCCGGACGACATCCAGCGCTACCTGAGCGATCATTTCAACGCGACTGCGGGTCGACTGCAGGTATTCGGCCGGCAGCAATGGACCGCGCCGGTAGCCAGCGGTTCGAATCCGCCGGAGGCCCTGGTGATCTGCCCGTGCACCAGCGGCACGCTCGCCTCGGTGGCCAACGGTGTCTGTGACGATCTGATCGACCGCGCCGCTGATGTTGCCCTGAAGGAACGGCGCAAGCTGATACTGGTCGTGCGAGAGACCCCGTTTTCTTCGATCCATCTGCAGAACATGCTGCAACTCTCGCGGGCCGGCGCGATCATCATGCCCGCCAATCCGGGCTTCTATTTCCGGCCATGCTCGGTCGCCGACATCGTGGACTTCATGGTGGCCAGGGTGCTGGACCACCTCGGGGTGCCGCATACGCTGAGCGAGCGTTGGGGTGAGCATGACCGGGATTGAGCCGCAGCCCGGCGAGCGCTATCCCCTGTTCCCGCTCAATCTGGTGCTGTTCCCTGGCGGACTCCTGCCTTTGCGCATCTTCGAGCCCCGCTATCAGCGTATGGTCAGCGAGTGCCTGCGTGGACAGCAGCCGTTCGTCGTCGCCTCGATCGTCGATGGACCGGAGGCCGGGGGTGTCGCCACGACTGCGCCGAGCGGCACGCTGGCACGCATCGTCGACTGGGAGCAGCTCGAAGACGGCCTGCTCGGTCTGCTGTGTAAGGGCGAGGACATGGTTACGTTGGGCGAGGTGCAGGTCGAGCACGATAGCCTGCTGCGTGTTGCGGTCACCCGACGGCCCACGCTGCCGCCACAAGCAATGCCGGCGCAGTTCGCCTGGATGGCGGGGTTGCTCGACGAGTTGCTGCAGCGCATCGGGCCGCCGTTCGATCGCCTGTCCCACGAGCGGCCGGGCGCCGATCAGGTCTCGGCGCGTCTGACCGAGCTGTTGCCGCTACCGCTTGCCGAAAAACAACGCCTGTTCGAGATGCCCGATCACGTCGCGCGGCTGCGCCGGCTGGCCGGACTGATCAATCCCGCTGCTGCGCAAGACGGCGGACCTGCCTGATCATCGCCGTCGGCGCAGGTGCAGCAGCAGCCATCCCAGCACGATCACGGTCACCGCACCGACCGGGAACATCAGTTGACGCCAGTCGCCGGATTCACTGATTTCACCGAACAGCATCCCCGGGGCGAGGTAGGCAGGCGCCCAGATCAGGGCCGAGAGCACGTTGGCAGCGAAGAATCGGCCCGGCGGCATGCGCATCAGCCCGGCGACCAGCGGCACGATTGCCCGTATCGGCCCGAAGAACCGCCCCAGCGCGACGCTCAGGTCGCCGTATTGCTCGAAGAAGGCGATGCCCTTCTGCAGATGGTCAGGGTGCAGCCGAAACCAGCGCCAGCGCTGCGTCAGGTATTCGAAGTGGTGTCCCAGCCAGTAGCTCAAGCCGTCGCCGATGACGGCGCCGGCGATCGCCCACAGACACATGGTCCAGAAATCCAGTATTCCCGTCCCGATCAGCGTGCCTGCGCCGAACAGGATTACCACACCGGGGATCAGGACGCCGACGATGGCCAGCGATTCAGCCAACGACATCGCGAACACGACCACCCCGGCATAGCCCGGGTTGTGCTCGATCCAAGCCAGCAGTTCAGTGAACCATTCGGTCAAGCGCGGCGTTTCATTCCAGCGTACCGAACACCGCCTCGGCCGCCTCCAGGGTCGCGGCGATGTCCTGCTCGGCGTGGGCCGCGGAGACGAATCCGGCCTCGAAAGCCGAGGGGGCGAGGTACACGCCGCGCTGCAGCATGCCGTGAAAGAACGCGCGGAACCGATGCTGGTCGCATGCGGTCGAGCCAGCGAAGTCCGTGACCTTCTCGCGCTCGGTGAAGAACAGACCGAACATGCCACCGAGGTGGTTCTCGGTGATCGGTATCCCGGCGCGTTGTGCAGCCTCACGCATGCCGGAAACCAGGCGTTCCACCTTGCTGCCCAGTTCCTCGAAGAACCCGGGCATCGCGATCAGTTCCAGCGTCTTCAAACCGGCCGTCATCGCCACCGGATTGCCGGACAGCGTGCCGGCCTGATACACGGGCCCCAGCGGGGCGATTTTCTCCATGATGTCACGGCGCCCGCCGAACGCGCCGACCGGCATGCCGCCGCCGATGACCTTGCCCAGCGTGGTCAAATCCGGCCGCACCTTGTAGACCGCCTGGACGCCGCCCAGCGCGACCCGGAAGCCGGTCATCACTTCGTCGAAGATCAGCACCGCGCCATAGCGGTCGCAGACCTCGCGCAGGCCCTCCAGAAAGCCGGGCTGCGGCAGGATGCAGTTCATGTTGCCGGCCACTGGTTCGACGATGACGCAGGCGATTTGATCTCCGGCCGCCGCGAACGCGTCTCGCACCTGATCGAGATCGTTGAAACTCAGCGTCATCGTATGTTCGGCGAGCGCGGCCGGCACGCCCGGCGAGGAAGGTTCGCCGAGGGTCAGCGCGCCCGAGCCGGCCTTGACCAGCAGCGAATCCGAGTGCCCGTGATAACAGCCCTCGAACTTGACGATCTTGTCGCGGCCAGTGAAACCCCTTGCCAGGCGAATTGCCGACATGGTCGCCTCGGTGCCGGAAGACACCATGCGCACCAGTTCGATCGACGGCATCAAGTCGCAGACGCGGTCTGCCATACGGGTCTCTATCTCCGTCGGTGCGCCGAAAGACAGGCCCTTGTGGATCACTTCGGCTACCGCCTCGATCACCTCGGGGTGGGCGTGCCCCAGGACCATCGGTCCCCAGGAGCCCACGTAATCGATGTAACGCTTCCCGTCGGGGTCGAACAGGTAAGGCCCCGCGGCACTGTCGACGAAGACGGGTTCACCGCCGACCCCCTTGAACGCGCGGACCGGAGAATTGACTCCGCCCGGTATGTGCCTTTGGGCGAGTTCGAAACGATCGTGTGCAGCGTTCATGGCTTGCCCTCCTCGGCGATCCCGAAACAATTGGAAAATGCCCGTGCAGCGGCACTGATGTCCGGGGCGGCGAATACCGCGCTGATCACGGCGAGCATGTCCGCGCCAGCTCGCACCAGGGCTGCGCCATTCTCGGGGCTAATCCCGCCGATCGCAACTGCGGGGAGGGCCAACTCACGTCTCGCGCGCAGCAGCAGATCCGGGCCGGCGCGCACCGCATCCGGCTTGGTCGGCGAGGGGAAGAAACTGCCGAACGCAATGTAGTCGGCACCGAGCGCTGCAGCTTGCCGGGCCGTCTCGAATCGGTTGTAGCAGGAGACCCCTATCAGGCCCGAGGCCGGCAGGCGGCCGCGTGCCGCCGCAACGTTCGTATCGTCGCGGCCGAGGTGCACCCCGTCGGCCCCGGCCGCGACGGCCAGGTCGACGTCGTCGTTCACCAGAAACACCGCCCGGTGGGCGCGGCACAGCTCTGCGAGTGCCTGCGCTTCGGCCAGGCGCCTGGCCGGATCGCGGCCCTTGTCGCGATACTGGACGACGCGCGCGCCGCCTCGCAGTGCCGCGCTCACGGCACTGCACAATGCCCGGGGGCCGGCCCGTCGGTCGTCGGTGCTCACGTACAGGCCGCGCAACGCGTGTCTCATGCCCGACGCTCCGGCAGCCACTGTCCGCGGCCGACCGGCGCCGCCCGTGCGAGCGCCTGCCAGGTGAATGCCTGGGCGGCGGCGACCGCGGCTGGCAGTTCATCGCCGAGCGCGAGCCGCGCGGCGCAGGCGCTTGCGAGCGTGCAGCCGGAGCCGTGGTAGCTGTGTCCGAGGCGTGGCCACTCGTATGCGTGGGCCGGGGTGCCGACGGCGGTGAACAAGCGGTTTACCACGCGGTCGCCCTGCGCCTCGTCCGCGCCGGTGACCAGGAGCGCGCCGGTCCCGGTGCCGAGCAGCGTGTCGGCGGCCGCCGCGATGTCTTCGCGGCCGCTCAGGCGTCTCGCCTCCGCCCGGTTCGGGGTGAGCAGTGTCGCAAACGACAGCAACTGTCGACCCGCCGGGCCGGCCAGGTCGATGCCGAGTTCGAAACCGCCGCCGGCCGCGAGTACCGGGTCGAGCACGACCGGGCCATCGAATGTCTGGAGCAGGCCGATCAGCGCAGGCAGCAGCTCCGCAGAACCGACCAGGCCGATCTTGACCGCGTCGGGCCGAATATCGGCTAGCAGTACCTCGGCCTGTTGCGTGAAGAAATCGGCCGGTGTCGGCCTGATCCCTGCGATATTGCCGGTATCCTGAACGGTCAATGCGGTGACCAGCGTCAGCGCCCGGGCGCCGAGCGCGGTGACTGCCTCGATATCCGCCTGGATGCCGGCCCCGCCGGTCGGGTCGTGACCGCCGATGCATAGGATGCGCGGTGCGCTGCTCATTGCCACGGATTGTATCAGCGCACCACGCGGCCGATGGCCACAAACCCTGCTGGATACCCGCCAATCCCGTCGCCTCATCTGGCAAAAT
>CBDTXT010000121.1:0-8049 GCA_965364465.1 uncultured Chromatiaceae bacterium | reverse complement strand
CTCGCTTGAGCGTGCCGAGCTAGTAGAATCGAGGTTTCCTGCAACCGACTAGGGCGGGCGCGGCTTTGCGTCCCAATGCATTTGGCTGAGCAACATCTGATCCTGGACACAGGACCCTTCCGGGTCGGGGTGCGGTCGTCCGACGCCGCCTTCTTCGATACGCTGAGTTACTTTTATCGTGACGCTGTCCGTCGTGACGGCCCGCACTTTCTCGATTTCGACATCCAGATCCGACGGGTTGGGGGGCTGCGTCGTCTGGCGAGGCCGCAGGCGCTGTTCGAAATCGACGGCCTGCGTCCGTTCGAACCGCAGCCTGCAGAAAACGCGTTCCCCAGCTACGAGTGGGGCCTTAACTGGTGCATCGCCATCAGCGCCCATCGCTACCTGATGCTGCACGCGGGCACGCTGGCATTTGGCGGGTCGGGGATGATACTGCCGGGCAACCCGGGGGCGGGCAAGAGTACCCTGACCGCGGCGCTCTGCCTGCATGGTGCACGTCTTTTGTCCGACGAGTTTGGTCTGGTGCGGCCGGAGACCCTCGAGCTGCTCCCGATGCCGCGCGGCATCCCGCTGAAGAACGCGTCGATCGAGGCCATCCAGGCGTTTGACAGCGCGGCCCCGCTTGGGCCGACCTATCCCAAGACCCGCAAGGGTCGCGTGCGCCATCTGCGCCCCGATGCACGAAGCCTGGCGCGTCAGCGAGAGCCCGCCGCCCCACGCTGGCTGGTTTTCCCCGAATATCGGGCCGGTGCCGTCGAAAATCTCAGTCCGCTGGATGACACCGACGCCTTCCGGCAGCTCGCCTACAACTGCTTCAACTACAAGCTGCTCGGTGAGACGGCTTTTCGCGCGGTGGGCCGCTTGGTCCGGCAGATGGACTGTTACACCCTCACGTTCAGCCGGCTCGACCGGGCGGTGGATCAGCTCTCCGCGTTGACCGCTGAGCACGCCGCGGGCGACGGTATACCCGGATGAATCTACTGATACGGTTCCTGCGAGAGCCTGGGGTGGCTGCCGTATGGGCGGTCGAAGATTGGAACGGCTTCCTGCCGCTGGCGCGCGATGCGGGCCTGCTCGGCCGCTGCCTGCATCTGTTGGACGAGCACGGGCTGCGCGAATCCGCGCCGCGGCGACTGGTGGACCAACTACAGGGTGCGCTCAACCAATCGCGCTACGTACAGGGCCAGGCGATGCGCGAACTCCGGTCGGTGGCGAAGCGCTTGGCGCACGAAGCAGTACCACTGATGGCGCTCAAGGGTGTCGCCTACCTTGCCGCCGAATTGCCACCGAGCGGCTGGCGCAGTCTTTCGGACATCGATCTCATGGTGCCGGCGCATGAGATAGCGCGGGCCGAGCGAGCGCTGCTGCGGGCCGGCTGGGAGGCCAGCGGTGAGTTCGACAGCTACGATCAGCGCTACTATCGCGACTGGATGCACGAAATACCGCCATTGATCCACCGCGAACGGGAGACCGAGGTCGATCTGCACCATAATCTTGCGCCGCCGGTCAGTCGTATCCGGATCGACGCGGCGCTCCTCTGGGAGCAGGCCGAGACCGTCAACGATGCCTGCGGCCTGACCGTTCAGATACTCTCCCAGACCGACATGCTGCTGCACAATGCAATCCATCTGTTCATGAATGACGAGCTGCGCGGTGGGCTGCGAGACGTAATGGATTTCCGCGACCTGTTTGAACACTTCAGCTCTGTGACGCCGGGTCTGGAGCAACGGCTGCTGGCACGAGCCGAGCTGCTCGGCTGTACCCGCCCGCTGTACTATGCGGTCAGCACCGCGCACCGGCTGCTCGGGCTGCAGGTCTCGCCGGAATTCCGTGGGGCGCTCGATGCGCATGCGCCGCCCGGTCTCAAGGACCGACTCATGGCGGCGATGTTCGATCAAGTCCTCGCGCCCACGGCCTTGCGTTCGCGGCGCAGCCGGCTGGCCAACCAGCTGCTGTTCGTTCGATCGCACTGGGTACGGATGCCGCCCCGCATGCTGGTGCGGCACCTGTCGCACAAGCTGCTCAAGAGCGGCAAGCCGGCCCTGGCGACAGAAGAACTGCCGGGGTGATCGGGAGTGTTCGGACACGTACGTCTGATCTGCTTCGATCTGGATGACACCCTTTGGCCCTGTCATCCGGTGATTCATGCCGCTGAGGCCGAGTGCTACGACTGGCTCGAACGACAGGCGCCGCGGCTGACCGCGAAATACGATCCGGAGCAGCTGCGGGCGCATCGTCAGGCGCTCGGTCGGACCCGGCCCGAGATCGCGCACGATATGACCGAGTTGCGCCTGCGCTCTCTGGCGACGCTGTTGCGTGCTGAAGGGTACGGGCTCGAAACGGCGCATGAGGCGAGCGCTGTATTTCGTGCCGCCCGCAACCGGGTCACACCCTATGCCGAGGTCATCGACACCCTGCGGCTGCTGCGTCGACGATACACCCTTGTCTCGGTCACGAACGGCAATTCACAAATCGCGCATACGCCGTTGCATGCGAGCTTCGACCACTCGCTGACCGCAGCCGAGGTCGGCGCGGCCAAACCCGATCCGGCCATGTTCCGCGTGGCAAGCGCGCGCAGCGGTGTGCCATTGGACGCCTTTCTACACGTCGGTGACGACCCGGTGCGCGATGTGCAGGCCGCGCGCGAACTCGGTGTCTCCACCGTCTGGGTGAACCGCAATGCCGACGCGTGGCCCGACGGCCTCGCCCCCGCCCAGCTGGAGGTTCGGGACATCGGCGAGCTCGCACAACGTCTAGTCGGCTAGCATTACGCGCCGTGGGGGAGCCGAAAAATGTCGCGTGACCGCAACCCGATCCGGGACCAACTGACGATCTATGCCCCCGCGGTACTGATGGTGCTCGCGGCATCCCTGCTTGCATTCCAGTTCATCAAGCCTGCCCCACCGAGGCATGTCGTGATGGCCACCGGTGCGCCAGAGGGCGCCTACCACCAGTTTGCCGAGCGCTACGCGGCGGTCCTTGCGCGCGAGGGAATTACGCTGGAACTGCGTCCGACGGCCGGATCGGTGGAGAATCTCGCGTTGCTACGCGCCGGCGAGGTGTCTTTGGCCCTGGTCCAGGGCGGTGTGGACGACGACAAGACAACGCCGGGTCTGTACTCGCTCGGATCCGTCTACTACGAACCCCTTTGGCTTTTTTACCGCAAAGAGCTGGTCGTGCGGCGCATCGGAGACCTGGCCGGCCGGCGAGTCGCCGTCGGACCCGACGGCTCCGGCACCCGTGCGTTGGCCGACCTTCTGATGCGAGAGAATGATTTGGGCGACACGGCGACTCCGATCTCCCGCGGCGGACAGGGGGCGGTCGACGACCTGGTCGCCGGCCGGGTGGATGCGGCGTTCTTCGTCATGTCGGCGCAGAGCGAGTTGATTCGCGAGCTACTCGAAAACCCTGATGTCGTGCTCGCCGATTTTGATCGCGCCGCGGCCTACGCGCAGCGGTTTCGCTTTCTCAACCAGCTCGAGTTGCCCGAAGGGGTCTATGATCTGGCCGGGAACGTCCCAAACCGTAAGGTGCGCCTGTTGGCGCCGGCCGCGAACCTGGTCAGTCACCCCGATTTGCACCCTGCCGTGATCGACCTGATGCTGCAGGCCGCCAGCGAGGTGCACAGTCAGGGCGGGTTCTTCGAGGAAAGAGACGAGTTCCCGTCGGCGCGACTGCTCTCGTTCCCGCTGAGCAAGGAGGCGGAGCGCTACTACAAGCATGGTCCGCCCCTGCTGCAGCGCTTCCTGCCTTTCTGGGCCGCATCGCTGGTCGATCGTCTGAAGGTGATGTTGTTGCCGCTGCTGGTCCTGCTGTTTCCGTTGATAAAGGTGATGCCGCCGATCTACACCTGGCGTATGCGGGCCAGGGTCTACCGGTGGTATGAAGAACTCGAAAATGCCGAACGGCGCCTGGCGGAGGGAGAAGGGGATGCCGCCGCGCTGCGGAAAGAACTCGACCGCATCGAGTCGGAGGTGCGGCAGGTGAAGGTTCCGTTGTCGTTCACCGATCAGCTGTACCATCTGCGTGCACACATCGAACTGGTACGTCGTGCGGCGCCTGGATCGCCGGACCCGAAGCGGTGAGTGCACCCTGGGCAGATGAGGTCAGATCTCGCGCAGTCCCTCGGAGGGTTCGATTCTGGCTGAGCGCCAGCCGGCGAGCGCGGCCGCGAACACCGCAGCGCCGAGCGTGAGCCCCAGCGCCATCCCGAAGTGCTGGGGCAACAGCACGCAGACCGGCTCACCGCCCGCCATCTGCTCGGCCAGCATGCTGTTGATCCCCAACGCGGCCACGAAATAGATGCCGATCGCCAGCGCCCAACCCAGCACGCCGGTGTAGAACGCCTGAGTCACCGGGAACCAGACGATGTCGCCGGTGCGAAACCCGACTAGACGAAGCACTGACAGCTCCTTTCGCTTGCGGTCCACGTTCGCCCAAAGACTGGCGCCCAAGGAAAGCGAGAATCCAATCAGGCCGATAATCGCGATGGCCCAGTAGATCAGGGACAGGTTGCGGTCCATGCGCATGACCAGGTCGATGTCGGCGGCCTTGGTGCGCACCTCGACGCCCTGACGGGTCAGATCGTCCTTCAGGGCTGCGACCTGGTAAATCGATTCCGCATACAGGCGGAAGCCCGGGTAGCTGCGCTGTTCCGGGTTTGCCGATCCTTGCCACCCGAGTTCCGCGACCGCCCGGCCATCGCGATAATCCTCGATGGCCTCTACCAGCCGGACATCAGCGAACATGCCATCACGGGCGAACGCCGCAACCGGCGCGACTCCGGCGACCTCTAGCTCGACATGCTGGCGCTCCTTCTTTCCCGCATACTGTCGCACCACGCTGCCGTCGATCCGGTCCCCTGCCTGTACCTGCAGTTTCTCCGCCGCGAGCTGGGACAACACGACCTCGCTCAGGCCGGTGGGCAGGCGCCCGTCGGCCGGCAGCAGCGGATCCCCAGGACCTGATGGGATCAACTCGACACGCACGATGCGGTTCGACTGTTCGCTGTCGAGCTCGAGCGTCGCGGCGATCCCGCGCGTCCTGGGCACCAGGAATGCGACATCGCTGCGGCCGTTCATGTCGGTGAACCAGTCGAGTTCGAACTGGCCGCTGCTCACCGGGCGTATCTCCCGGTTTTCGGGATTTTCTATCAGCTGCTGCAACATGCCGCCGACGATGCCGAATTTGAGCCCGAACAGCACCAGCATCGGCCCGAGTACTGCGGCGAGCGCGAGCACGAAACAGCCGGACATCTGCCATTCGTGCGCATAGTCGCGCGAGGCGAGTCGTAAGGTCTTCAGCAGGCGCATGATCTATCTCAGCCGTTAACCACGGTTTCGGTTGTCCGCCCGTCTTTGGAGCGGTGGGTGTGGTGAGCGAGACGCCGCAGCCCGAGTCGCTGAATGTGGCGCCAGGCATGGCTGGCGACGACCACGGTGATGTTGCGTTCCTCGGCCAGGCCGATGAACAACGACATGATCTTTTCCGCGGCAAACGGGTCGACAGACGCGGTGGGCTCGTCGGCGATCACTATCGAAGGCTCGTGGGCCAGGGCACGGCCGATCGCCACGCGCTGGCGCTCGCCGACCGAGAGCGTCTCGGGGAGTTTGTCGAGGTGACGCCCAATACCGAGTTCGCGTGCCAGCGATTCCACCGTGTCATTCTGTGCCAAACCCAGCACCGAGCGGGACAAGGACATGTTGTCGCGCACCGTGAGATAAGGCAGCAGGCCGCCGGTCTGCATCACGTAACCGATATGCCGCTTGCGCAGGTCACCAAGGCTGTTCATGCGCCGCTTGTTCCACAGTTGCGCCACGTCGATCGCCTCGCCTTCCAACTCAGGGCGAAAGCGGAACGCCGCCATGTCGGTCGGGTTGGCGATGAAGGCAAGCATGTCCAGCAGGGTCGACTTACCGCAGCCCGATTCGCCGATCAGTGCGATCTTCTCCCCCTGGCTGATCTGGAGCGACGGTACGCGCAGTCGGAAGGTGACCCCCTCCGCGGCACGGTCGCGAATGACGTCGCGCATATGATAGACGGTCGACTTCGCCTTGTTACGCGCTTGAAAGACGTTTTCCACGGGGTTCTCGATTCCTATCGTCCCTTCGCCGCTGCAAGTCGCATCGACGAGTGGGTGGCAAACCAACCACGACGCATCAATCGGCATGCGACACCGGTTCGGTTCTGGGGTGCACGCGGCCGATTGGCGGCATTGCGCAATGTGTTGAACCGCATCACGGTGGGCCCGCTTGGCGCGACCGCTGCCGGCTTGCAAGCCGCAACGGCTGCGTGCCCTGCAGTCAAATCGGGGCCTCGCCCGACCACAGGATCAAGGCAGCATCTCCAGCGCGACTGGGAACACCGAGTCGCCGTCCACCGGCCCGCCATCCAGGCTGACCCAAAGGTCGGTGTGATCATGCAGCGCCCGGTAGTAGCTGATCTTGTCCTCGAGCCCGTGCAGGAATTCGATTTGCCGACGCGCCGGCCAGGTCTCCCAATCTTCCAGTGACAGGTTCATCACCTCACCGGTGTAGGGCAGGTCTTCTATGTACTCCCGCATGAAACCCAGATCCGCCAGGCTGTTGCCGGCGCCTGCGGTGGTTGCTGTCGTACTGCCCAGTTGCTCGGGGTCGCGCGAGATGGTCGCAGCGAGGCTCTTGAGTTCGTTGAGGAAGTTCTGCGGCGACAGCAGCCCCTCCTCGGCGGTCTGCAACACCCCCCTGAGGATGTCGTGCAGATCGGACAGCTGGTCGCGGGTCAGCAGGACCTGGACATCGAGTGTGCGCCGCTCCGGGTTGCGGATGTCGCGGTCGAGCAGCCAGGCATCGAAGACCTTCGGAACCTTGCCGCTGTCGCTGCGCTGCAGGTACTGCATGCGCAGCGCATAGCCGAGCTTGGCGATCTTGCTTTGCAGCTCTGCCAGCCGTGGATTGGGGCTGGGTTCGGGTTCGACTGGCGTGGGCGGCAACGGCTGAGCGCCGGCTGCCATCTGGACCTGCATCGTGATCTGGCCGGCGAGCGTGTCGAGGACCTGGCCAAATTCCTGAACGTCGCCGGTCGGTACCGCATAGTAAAGGCTCCCGATACCGGGAAACTTCGCCAGCTCGCGGTACTGGGCCATTGCGCTGGCATGATCTGCCTCGTTGGACTCGGTCAGCAGGTGCAACACAAAGACCGCAACGCCCTTTTCGCGCGCCAACTGGCGCAGGCCCTGCGCACTCAGGCCGGTACTCGAAAGTGGGTCGCCGGCGGTGCGTGGGCCGGCATCCGTAATCAATACTAGATAGCGTGCGGCATGCGATGCCCATTGCATCTCATCCAGGGCTTGCTTTACGCCCGCATAGGAATCCTCGACGAAATCCTGGCTCGAGGTCCGGGCGGCGGCGAGGTCGTTGACCCGGTTGATGAAGTTGCCGGGGTTGCGGCCCTGTTCCAGGTCGACGTAGGTACGGGCTAGGTACTCGAGCTCTGGGACGGCCCGTGGCGAGTCGCGAAACGCGACCAGACCGAAATTGACGTTGCCGAGCAGACCCGCATCGCCGAGCGCGTCATAGATCTTCATCACGGCTTCCCGGGTGCGGTCGATGTACGGGTCCATCGATAGCGTCGCATCGATCGCGAACACCAGACCTGCCCGATACTCGCTGTCGGCCTCATCGGTCGGGCCTTCAGCGGCGGCGACCCGGGTGGCCGGTTCAGCCGCCGGCGGTGGCTCGCTGTCCAGCGGCACGCTGGACACCTGCAGCAGGCGCGCCTGCTCGCTGCCCAGATAGAGGTCTTCGTGACTCAGTATCGGCACCAGGTAGAAATCCTCCCGGATGTCGAGTTTGCCGGGCGGCTGGATTGCGACCACGGGCGAGTCGGCACGGATCTCGCCGGCAACGGCAGCACTGTAAAGCGCGTCGTAGCGCTCCAGATCCCGGGTCTCGGCCAGCTCGCGAACCGCGGCCGGCTCCCGGTAAAGCAAGGCACGATCACGATCGACGGCCTCGCGAAACGCGACGGTCAGTCCCTGGGCCCATGCGATCGTGTCGCCGGCCCGCAGCC
>CBDTXT010000120.1:0-8127 GCA_965364465.1 uncultured Chromatiaceae bacterium | reverse complement strand
GCGATCCTGCTTGGCTGTGAAACCCTGCATCGGCAACCGATCGACGGGCTGCATACCGACGCCATCACGCTGTGTGCCGAAGTGATCGAATCGAAGCTTAAACCATCGATGCCAATGGGTACGATTGCGCAAAACGCATTCGGGGACGTCTTAGCTGTCACAGATCGAGGCTTGGTAACTCAAGCCATTCTTGCTGTTGGACAGCAGGATGTCGACCCGTCCGGCCTGCAGGCACCTGAAGGAATAAACGTCATGGGAGCCAGCAGTGACCACCTTATCCTGGAGTCTGAACGCTTCGAACTGTCGGTCGGCGCAGAAGTGGTCTTCCAATTGAACTACGGCGCGCTGGTCCGCGCTATGACGTCCCCCTTTGTGACCAAGGTGATGGCGCCAGCATTGGTGTGACTATGGTTCAGGCCGAGGTCAGCACCCCCCTAGCGAATCAACGCCCGCCATCCCACCGACCATGCCGTTCTACTCTGGAGAGACCTGAAATGACCGAGAGTTGCAAGATAGGTAGAGACTTGAGTAGCGTACCTTTTGTAAGCGTCGATCAGATGATGGCGATTGTTCAGAGTATCGGCATGGAAACCACCCTCAGAGGGATTGCCGCTTACGTCGAGGAAGATTTCAAACGCTGGCAGTTGTTCGACAAGACACCGAGAGTCGCTTCTCACTCTCACGCCGGCGTTATCGAACTCATGCCAACCAGTGACGGGGACCTTTACGGTTTCAAGTACGTGAACGGTCATCCCAAAAACATGAAAGACGGCTTACAGACTGTCACTGCCTTTGGTGTCTTGTCGAAAGTCAATACCGGTTATCCCATCTTGTTTTCCGAAATGACTATTCTGACCGCCCTGCGCACGGCATCCGTGTCAGTCGTTGCGGCGAAATACCTGGCTCGCAAAGATGCAATAAGTATGGCGATCATCGGCAACGGTGCACAATCGGAGTTCCAGGCACTGGCTTTCCAGTCGATGCTTGGTATAAAAAAGTTGCGCTTGTATGACATCGACCCGGCGGCAACGGAAAAGTGTACGGCGAATCTTCGGGAAAAGGGTTTCGAAATTGCTCGATGCCAATCGACCGCTGAAGCCGTCGAGGACGCAGACATTGTTACGACGATTACCGCCGACAAGCAGTGCGCCACTATCCTGACCAATGACATGATCAAGCCAGGCGTTCATATCAATGCTGTTGGTGGCGATTGTCCAGGTAAAACGGAATTGGCGAAGGAAATACTGTTGCGCTCGGACGTGTTTGTCGAGTACTCGCCACAAACCCGTATCGAGGGCGAAATACAGCAGCTGGGAACAGACTATCCGGTAAGCGAGCTATGGCAGATAATTATTGGCGAATTGGAAGGACGAACGACTCAGGATCAAATCACGTTGTTCGACAGCGTTGGTTTCGCCATCGAAGATTTTTCCGCCCTGCGATACATACGGGACCAGCTGAATCGGCCCGGTATGAGCGGAATGTACACAAATCTGGATTTGATCGCCGATCCCGACGACCCGAGGGATCTCTATGGAATGGTGTTGCGATCATTTAGTATGTCTGATGCGGCATAGCCCGCCTCACACTGACCCGGCTGAGCTGGCACGTCGAACGCACGCCCCTGCGATCACGGTCACCTGGAGCGCCAATTGACCCGGTGCATTTTACATGGCGCCCGCCCGGTAGCCCCAATCACTTCTCCACGCGGTTTAGTCGACGTCATTCCGCGACGTTTGGCCCGCAGTACTGCCGAGGTAAGAAGCGCATGAGATTTCGCATCGATAACGTTCCAAACCACACTACGGAGCATGACATACGGCAGCTCTTCTCCAGCTACGGCAGGGTCTTGTCGGTGAGGTTGCTTGCAGGCCCACTTCACAGCAAACAACTCGGCACCGGACTGATCGAACTAGAGAACATCAAGATTCAGGATACTGACCTATTCCCCGATCGTTGTTTGTTCAGGGAAACGGTCCTGCGCATTACGCAGCTTCGCGACTCAGCAGAGCAAAAGACTCCCGAAAGCCCAGCGGCGGTCGGCGATCCGAATGAATCAGATCCCCGCCAACCAGACAATCGCAGCAAGAACGTGCTCCATGTCACCGCTGTTGAGGAGGTGCTTCACCCCACCAATGGAAAACCCAACGGCTGGTGCCGCTACTCAATCAAGAGCGCAGCCGGGTCCATCACCGGACTAAGACACGGTAGCGTCGCAGAGGTGACGCTGTATGCGGAAGAATCAGCTGAGGCCTTCAATCTACGCAACATGCTCGGACAACGGAGGTCGCCAGTCTGGACTTCCCGGAACAAGAAATAGGCCGTCTGGTGGTCCATGCGGGAAGTTCTGTAAGACTCAGCCCCTTGGCCGATCCCGTCATCTACGCCAGCGCCCGAAAATACAATGTCGAATGTGTTACCTCGGACGGTCATCTCGAAGGCCTGCCCGGCGTAACCTTTCTCCCGAAAACGGACGCATAAATGCCTTCCTGTGGGCAAGAACGTCAAAGCGCAAAGCAAAGTCGACATTGCCAAAGAAATCTCAAACATGCCCCTATCTGCTCCGAAGGAAAGCCGCAACCCACGATGATCAAGGTCGCTGGTTGTGCCCGGCGGCTATCAACAGATTCGTTGACAACCTCCCGGCAAACTAAGCATTCCCTCATGCGGCCCGATCCCACTCCTCAAGTATTTCTCTGTTTATCAATTGATAATTCGCGCTTTCTAAGAGTTCACAGACGTTTGTTTCTAGCTCCGGTTTGATTCCCTACCTCTGGTATTCCTGACACCGAACCCGAGTCGTTACCCGGCGAGCACGTCGCGGACCGCATCCAGCAGGCGCGTCATCTTGTCGTGATCGGGTAGAGGGAGGTGCAGATAACGCTCCCCGGTTTGGGGATCCAGCCGTACAAGTCCACCTGGCGATCGACCCTTTTTTCGCCCCGGCGGCTGAGCCATCTCATCGAGCAGCTTCTGAGCGCACGTCAGCGACGCGTGCCCGGGCGCGTGGTCAGGACTGCTGCCATCACCTGACGGAGGGTCGGCTGCATCGCCCGTGGACACCGCTGCGGGTTCCCTGCCCGACCTAGCGGGAACCGGCGGTTCGAGCTGTGCCGGCGGCGCAGATTCCTCCCCAGCTTGCATCGTGACGCGTTCCACGCTTTCGATGAAACGAGCAAGTCGGCTGCCGCCAAGATGCACCTGCTTTTCACCACCATCCAATACCCCGGCGGCGAGTGACTGCTTGAACTCGAGGAGCCCCATCAGATTGCGCTCGACGCTCGGCTCGGCGACGAAGTTCATGAACTGCATCGGCCGGCGCTGACCCAGGCGATGGGCGCGGCCGATGCGCTGCTCGAGCACGGCAGGATTCCACGGCAGGTCAAGATTGATGACCACGTTGGCGCACTGCAGGTTGAGCCCCACACCGCCAGCATCGGTCGAGAGGAACACGCGGCATCCGGGATCGGTCTTGAAGCGGTTGACCAGTCCCCCACGCTCTTTGCTCGGCACGCCGCCATGGAACAACACATAGCCACGGTCGGCGTCTTCGAGCGCGCGCGACAGCAGCTCGTGGCTGCGCAGCCATTGGCTGAAGATCACGACCTTCGTCTGCGCGTCGACGAGCAGGTCGGCGAGCACCCGCAGCAGTTCCGGGATCTTGCTGCCGTGGTCCTGCTTTGGGTCCAGCAGATAGGTGCTGTCACAGACCATGCGCATGTTCTGCAGCGCGGCCATCAGGACCTTCTGGTCCCGGTCGGACAGGAAGTGTTGCCTGTGCCAGCGCGCGACAATCCGTGCCACGACCTCTTCGTGCTCCTCATGAAGTGCAGGTTGCGGAGCCGTGAGCGGCAGCAGGAAGACCTTCTCACGACGTGGCGGCAGCTGATCGAGCACCTCGGACTTGCGTCGGCGGATGAGGATCGGTGTCGATGTACGCGCCACCTCGTCGAGATGCCGGTAGCCGACCACCTGGCCGGTATCGGCGACGATCTGGTGGCGTTCGAGAAACCTCCAGGTGGGTCCCAGGCGATGCTGGTCCACGAACTGCACGATGGACAACAGCTCGCGCAGGCGGTTTTCCAACGGGGTACCGGTCAGCACCAGCGCATAACGGCTCTTGACCTGCTACATGGCCCGCGCCGCCTTGGTGTCCCAGTTCTTGATGCGCTGGGCCTCGTCGGCGATCACCAGGTCGGGCGACCAGGCGTTGATCAGGTCCAGGTCGCGCCGCACGGTGTCATAGTTGGTTATCTTGAAGGCCACCGGTTGTGCGAACTGCCGCGAGCGCTCGCGTTTCGGGCCACCGATCACCGAGGTATCGTGACCGGCGAGGCGTGTGATCTCCTCGTGCCACTGGTGTTTCAACGATGTCGGGCAAACCACGAGCACGCGCTCGGCCCGCGCATGGCGCCGCAGGATCTCAGCCGTCGCGATGGCCTGCACCGTCTTGCCCAGACCCATGTCGTCGGCGATGACGGCCCGCCCAGCACGCGCCGCGAACAGCGCACCCTCGCACTGGTAGCGGTACAGCGGTACGCTCAGCAATCCCTCGAGCGCAGGACTGTCGGCCCCTTCGGGAAACACGTCGGCCAGGCGCGTGCACCGCTCCACGTCTTCGCGTCGCTCAGCGGCGAAGGCCACCGCGTCGTCACAGCAGCGCAACTCGTGGCGTGAGCGGCGCGCGGCGCCCAGAAAATCCTCGAACTCGTCAAAACGATCGGCAGGCAGGCGCCAACCGTCTTGCGCATCGAACAGCGCACGTGCACGCCTGAGCAGCGCCGATGTGCACAAGCGCCCCGGCCGGAAGCGTATGAAACGCTCGGCCCCGTAGTGCAGGAGAACCTCACTGTAGTCGGGTTCGAAACCGCGCCGGAGCATTGTTTTGCCGCCGCGCCGTCGTTCCAGTCGACCGAGCACAAACTCGATATGCTTGCAGGTGCCCAGAAGGCTGGTGGCAAAGTCGGGGCAGGCACAGTAGTTGTCCCCGAGACCGGTACCGCGGATCGCGACGCGGTAACTGCTGTCGCTTTCCGGGTTGCCGACACGGAACTCGGAAAACACCGGCTCGTTGCCCAAGTTCTGCAGCGTGAATGACTGCTCGCGCCCGTACTGACGGCGCAATGCCACCTGCCACTGCGGCGTGTCGAGATCCTCCGGTGGCCGAGTATGGGAGTAGCTTCGCGGCAGATGCGCGCCTTTTGCGTGCAGGCATAAAAAAATCCTCAAATCATCAGCGAGCGGGCATGGCATCGAGTTCGACGAGCACCCGCTTCACCCAATCGAATCCGATGCGCTCCTGCTCGAGGCGCAGATTGGGCCGGATCCGATCGTGTCGTAACTCGTCGTACAGTGCGCGTTCGTCTTCGTCGAGCCGGCTCAGCTCGCGCGGCGTCGGTCGTTCCTCGACGCCCCAGTGGGCCTCGAATGCGAGCAGCGTCGCGCGGTCCATCAGCAGCGAATGCGCGGTGGGGAAGTGGGCACGCAATTGATCGAGGATCGCGAATCCGTGCGTATCGATGTCACCCCAGTAGTAGATCCGGCATCGCTGCAGCCAGGCGGCCCGACCCAACCCCTCGAAGCCGTAACCGGCACCGAAGACCAACAGGCTGTCCCTGACGTTTGGAAACGCGAGGAAGTTGATCTCGTTTTCGGTGATGAAGACCCGGGTGACAGCCGGTGACAGCGTGGCAAAGCTCGCCGTGTCCAGCGTGAGGTCCGCATCCGGGGCCGCTGGAACGATCGCGTGCCTCGGGTCCAGCACGCGCAGGCGAATCCGTTCTGGCTTGTCGCGGAACCCATAGCGCCCGGCAAAACCCGCGACGCCGACCTTCGTCTGATCGATTGCGTGCGGCGGCAGGCTGCGGTCCAGCCACTCGCTCAGAAGGGCGCGGTGCGCCTCGATGAACTTGCTGTCGACACCGGGGATATCCACCTGGCGCAGGTAGACGTCTGGTCGTGGATTGGCCTCAACCCAGTCGACGACGTCCAGCAGTCGACTCCAGTCCTGCACCCGCGCCAGGGCCCTGTGCGGCCTGGCCGCGAGCCAGTCCAGCAGTGCCGGGCGGCGGGCATGGGTCTCGGCGACCAGCTCCGCAAACCGCGCGGCCTCGGCACGCCTACCCAGCACAGCCAGCGCCGCCTCCAGACTGTCAACCCAGACCGCCGCGGGGACTTGGTTGCTCCCCAGCACGCGATGACGAAACTCGCGCAGTTCGACACGAAAGTGCGGCAGCGCGCCCAGCGCAGCTATCCACTTGCGCACGGCATCGAACTGCTCGCTCATCTCGGCCGAACTCGGTCCCTTCAGGCGTAGGCGCCGCGGAAACGACGACTGACCGGTCAGGATCTCCGTCAGCAGATCACCGCGCTCCCAGAGCCGCTGCAACTGCGCCCGCAACTCGGCGAGACCCGTCCAGCGGTCGGTTGGGCTCAAGGCGCCGCCCTCGCCTTCTCCTCGCGGTATTCCCTGATCGTCAGATTGCGTAGCATCGACGCCCGACCGTCCGGGCTGTGCGCGAAGCCGACCGCGTCGACGAACGGCTCGATGACGTGGATCTTCTGCAGCGGCGTAACAATCAGCAGCTGCAGGTTCAGTTCGGCGAACAGCCGCAGCCCGTACTGCGCCGATTCGTCGGAGCCGCGGCCGAAGGCCTCGTCGATGACGACGAAGCGGAATGAGCGCGAGCGCACCACGCCCCATTCCAGGCCGAACTGGTAGGCGAGGCTCGCGGCCAGGATCGTGTAGGCAAGTTTTTCCTTCTGACCACCGGACTTGCCACCCGAATCCGAGTAGTGCTCGTACTCCTGGTCATCCTCGCGCCAGCGCTCGCTGGCGGCAAACACAAACCAGTTGCGCACGTCAGTGACCTTGAGCGTCCAGCGGCGATCGAACTCGGCCTGCCCCTCGCGGCCACGGAAGCGTTCGATGATCCGTTTTACCTGCAGGAACTTGGCCTCGGAGTATTGCTCGTCGTCGGAACCGGTCAGTGCACCCTCGGTGCAGCTGCGCAGCTCGTTGACGAAATCGCCGATCTCCGGGTCGGGGCTGGGACGGGCCTCGAGCAGGATGTAGCGCCCGGAGCTGTAGTCGATCTGGGTCAGAGACTCGTTGATACGCTCGATGCGCTCTTTGATGGTCTCGCGCTCACGCGCCAGTTGCGACTGGAAATTGGCCACCTCGCGGATGGTGTTCTCGTTGAGCAGTTCCTTGAAGCGTGCCTCGAAGCGCGGCAGGTCGTCGGCCTGGAGCTGCTCCAGCATCGTGCGGTACTCGAACCCGGCCGCGAGGCTGGCATCGACCTCCTCGGTCTCGAGCCGATAGGCCTCCTTGTACTCCGTCATCGCGCGAACGATCTTCTCGGCCAGTGCCTTCAGACGCTTGTCATCGGCATCGATGCGCGCCTGCAGCCACTCACGCATCTCGCGCTCGCGATTGTCGCAGGACTCCACGCTCAACTGGTGTTCGCCGAGCGCCTGGGGACGCAGTTCCTCGAGCATCGTGAAGCGCGCCTCGTGGACCACTGTGTCGGGCCCGTCGAGCATCGCCTGGGTCTGTACCCGCAGCGCCTCGGCGTCGTCTCGCTTCTGTTCCGTCCTGGAACGTTCATCGCGGCGCGATTCGAGCTGCTGCTCGGTCTCCTGCAACGCTTCGGACACCACCTCGAGCTGCGCCATCAGCTGCCTGAGCACATCGGAGGCATTCTCGAGGCGCTGCCTCTCGTCCTCCAGGCGCGCGACCTCGGCCGCCATCGAACGCCAGTCGAGTTCCTGGAAATCGCGGTATTCGTCCAGCTTCACCAGCACGTCCTGACGTTTACGCAGTCGGCCCTGCTCGGCCTGGACCTCGGCGACCGCGCCGCCGAGCTCCGCTAGCCGCCATTCGAACTGCCGCTGTTCTGATTGCAGCGCAGCGATCTTTTCGTCATTGCTCCAACCGAGCACATAGCGGGTGCGGTCATCTAGGCGGTTGCGGTCGTCTTTTTCGTGGCGCTCGCCGCGCGACTTGATCTGGCCGGCTTGCGTGACGGCCCGGGTCTCACGGCGGAACTGTTCGCCGGTCGCGCAGCAGGCGAAATCGAAGCGCCGGGCGAGCTCGAGCTCCAGCCAGTCGTAAAAGAACGTATC
>CBDTXT010000119.1:0-8142 GCA_965364465.1 uncultured Chromatiaceae bacterium | reverse complement strand
GATGACGCCTGGGGATCGGCTGAGTGTTACCGAACTTACCAAGCAGCCCACTAGCCTCGGCGAGGATCGGCCATGATCCTGCTTTCCGCCACTCAACCCAAGTGTGCCCTGCCGAGAAACGCCGGGGTCTGCATCTCGATCAGGCGGCTCAGGGTGCGCTGGAACTCGAACGCAAGCCTTTCACCGATGTAAAGTCGCGCAGCAGGCGCCTCCGCACTCAGCACCAGCTTGACCCTGCGATCATAGAACTCGTCTATCAGGAAGATGAAACGCCGCGTGCGGTCGTCGCGCGACGCGCCCATGACCGGGATGTCGGAAAGGAACACCGTCTGATGGCAGCGGGCCAGCTCGATATAGTCGTTCTGGCTGCGCGGCGGTCCGCAGAGGGCCTCGAAATCGAACCAGACCATTTCCTGCGCACGGCAACGATAGGCCATCGGCCGCCCGTTGATCAACAGGTCTCCCGGTCCTTCGGGCTCGGTATGCGCCAGCCGCTGGAATTCCTCCAGCAGTGCGGCTTCGGTTTGCGGGCCGAGCGGCGTGTGATAGACCCGGGCCTGCTCAAGGACCGTCTTGCGGTAGTCGTGGTCACCACCCAGTTCCAACACCTCGGTGTGTGCGTTCAGCAAATCGATCGCCGGCAGAAAGCTCGCACGCTGGATGCCGTCGCGGTAAAGGCCTTCAGGCGCGACGTTGGACGTGGTAACCAGCACGGCACCATGCTCGAACAGACTGCGCAGCAGGCCTGCCAGGATGACCGCATCACCGATATCCACGACGTGAAATTCGTCCAGACATAGGACACGCCACTGACGCACCATGCGGGCCGCGATGACCTGCAGCGGGTTGGTCCTGCCCTTCACGACCGCGAGCTCGCCGTGGATCGACTGCATGAAGCGGTGAAAATGCAGGCGCGTCTTCGGCACGCCTTCCAGACGATCGTAGAAGAAGTCCATCAACCAGGTCTTACCGCGTCCCACACCGCCCCAGACGTAGAGCCCACTGACCGCTGGTTCGGCCTTCTGCAGCCAGCTTCGCCAACCGGTCGGAACGGGCCGGGAGACCTGTCGCGCGAGGCGTTCGAACGCCTCGAGGACCCGTAACTGGTGTGGATCGCTGCGCAGGCCCTCGCTGGCGAGGAGGCCCTGGTATTCTGCGACCAAGGACATGCGGCGCTACCTCGACCGGCGGCGCGGCCCGTGCCAAGGCCGGAGGCCAATCGCGTCGCGGCCGGCTGCGCTCAATTGCCCGGATACCTGTCGTCCAGATAGGTCGGACAGAGCACGGTGCGCATGGTGCCGATCAGTTCCAGCAATTTGCCGTTTCTGATCCGGTAGTAGATCCGGTTCGCCTCCTTACGCGAGGTGACGATGTTCTTGTTGCGCAGCTGCTCCAGATGCTGCGAGATGTTGCTCTGCGAGGTTCCGGTCTGTTCGACGATCTCACCGACCGACAGCTCACGATCGCCCAGGGTGCAGAGGATTTTCCAGCGCAACGGGTGGGCCATCGCCTTGAGCGCGTTTGCGGTCATGGTCGGATCTTCGTCTTCCGGTACTTGCGGTCCCGTGGACTCTGTCATTACATGCTCCTACAGATTCAGCCAGCCGCAGTCGACGCATCCGCTTCCTCTGAAACCTTGCGATAACCACGCATGTTTTTGGCGATGCAGATGATGTCGCCTATTGCACCGTCGGCGGTGGTCACCGCGGTGCGGGAAAACAGTATCGGGATGCGTTCGCCGCCCTTCGCGATGAACGCCGCATCGATGTCGCGCAGGGCCCCTGTGCGGATAAGCGCCTCGAGCCAGGTCCCCATGAAGGCCCCGGCCTGCTCCTCGCCTTGCTCCTCGAATACATCGCCGATCGACATGCCGATCAGCTCATTCGGCGAGTAACCGAGCATGTTGCAGGCCGCCGGGTTGACCTGACGTATCACGCCGTCCGGCGAGAGCACGAGCAGGGCCTCGCCCATGTGTATCAGGATGTTCTCGAGGTACTGCTTGGCCTGGTCGAGTTCCGCCGTGCGTTGGGCGACCTTTTCCTCGAGTATCTGATTGAGCTGGCGCTCCTTCTCGATCAGCCGGAAATAGGTGCTGATCTTGTTCAGGAACTGGTCGTCGTCGATTGGCTTCAGCAGGTAATCGACCGCGCCGACATCGTAGCCCTTGCGTTGAAATTCCTCGGTCTTGAAAGCGGCAGTCAGGAAAATGATCGGGATATCCCGGGTCTTCTTACGCAGTTTGAGCATCTGCGCCGTCTCGAAGCCGTCTACCTCCGGCATCTGCACGTCGAGAATGATCAGGTCGATGTCCGGATGGGCCTGGGCGATCTCGAGCGCCTCCGCGCCACCGCGCGCCTCCAGGATCTCGACATCCATATGCTGCTGGACCAAGGCCCGCAGCGTGAACAGGTTGTGTTCGTTGTCGTCGACGGCTAGCAGTTTGAATCCGGAGTATCGCTTCATCGAAACGCTATTCGACATGCCCGCACAGGTGTCGACTCAGTACCTCTGATAGCCTATGGGCGTCACACGGCATGGCGATGACATCGGCCGCGCCCCGACCCAGGCAGGCCTGACGGGCGTCTTCCCGCCCATCCGGCATCAGGCCGATCACGACGACGTCAGGCCCCAGTTGCTGACGTATTCTTTCGATCGTAGCACATGCATCATCCTCGGGCATGAGGGCGTCGATCAGCAGCAAGTCCACCCGCTCGAGCTCCTCGAGCGTCTCCTCCGCCTCTTCCAGGTCGTCGGCCAGGTGCAGATGCATCCCCCAACCACGCAGGATCGCGCCCAGCCGGAGTTGGCTGCGCACGTCGGGCTCCATCAGCAGCACGTGCAGGCCGCGCAGGCCGGCGGCCTCCGGCATCGCGTCCTCTTCCGGCGCAGGCAACACCACCGGCACACCCGTCGACGGTGCCGTGTCGATACGGCCGCACGCCGCCGGCAGTAGCAGCGAGAACTCGGCGCCCTTGCCCGGCTCGCTCTGCAGGCGGATCTCGCCGCCCAGCAGTTCAGCTAGCTGGCGGCTGATGTTCAGCCCCAGCCCGGTGCCGCCAAAGCGCCGGCTGGTCGAACCGTCGGCCTGCTGGAAGGCCTCAAAGATCAAGTCCTGCTTGCCCGGCGCGATACCGATCCCGGTATCCTTGACCGACAGCGCGACGGCATAGGGCGGGTCGGCCGGCCCGGCCTTCAGCGACACCACACCCTGCTCGGTGAACTTGACCGCGTTGGCCAGAAAGTTTTTCAGCACCTGGCGCACCTTGTCGGCATCACTCTCGACCCGCTCAGGGGCACCGGGTACGACCTGCAGCTCCAGGCGCAAGCCCTTGGCTTCGAACTGTGGCTCGAGCAAGAGCCGCAGGTCTTCGAGCAGATCGGCGATAAGGATCGATTCCGGGTGCAGGTCGAGCCGTCCAGCCTCGATCCGCGACAGGTCCAGAATGTTGTCAATCAGTGCCTTGAGGTCGTTTGCGGCCTTGTGGATGACGACGGCCTGCTGTGAGGACTCGGCGTCCAGGGTATCGCCCTTCGAGGCCAGCAGCTTGGACAGCAACAAGATCGAGTTGAGCGGCGTCCTGAGTTCGTGACTGACATTCGCCAGAAACTGCGACTTGTAGCGGTTCGTGGCCTCGAGTTCGCGCGCGTGCTCGCGCAGCCCCCGGGTCTGGCTCGCGTGCGTGCGCGAGAGTCGAGTCAGATCGGCGGCCAATTGCCGCAGTTCGGGCGACCCTGACCAGTCGAACAGCACCGGCTGATCCGCCTCGAGCGTCTTCTGCACCCCCTCGGTCAGGTCGCGCCCGATGCGCTCGGCTCGTCGGGTGATCCAACGTGCGACGATGAATTGCAGTACGACCAGACCGAGGATGATCAGCAGCACGCGCATCACGATCTCGGTACGAAACCGCTGCAACGGCTGGTCGTCCACCGGACGTCCCACCCACAGCGCGCGCCCGCCCAGCGTGCGAAACATCGGGACCCAGATCACGCGTTCGGCACCCTCCTCCCACAGCACGACACGCTTGGCTTTGAAATCCTCGGCCAGGCCCGGGTAGTCCGCGAACGCATCGCCGGCAGGACCCGGCAGATCCGGCAGGCGCAGGTAGCGGCCGTCGTCGTGCACCCAGAGCGTCTTGGCGTCACGCCGCACCAGGCCCGCGATGTCGAGCGTGATCGCGACGATGCCGATCGGCGGATCGCCGGGCAGTGCCGACGGGATCGGGCTCAGTAGCTGAAGGGTAAACACGCGGGCCGGGTCGTCGGCGGTGAGGTCTATGCGCAAGGGGCTGAGTACGACATTGTTCAGCCGACCGGAAAGCAGCAGCGCGACCTGCTCGGGCGGCACCCCGCGCGGACGGCGCGTGGTCGGTCGCCACTCCGCAGTACTGCTGTCGCGCTCCAGCCAGAAGCGCTCTACCCCGTCCTGATCCAGGAACAGTATCTCGTTGATGTCGCGCTCGTCCCCGAGGATGCGGTTGATCCACTGAGCATAACGGGCGCGCGCAAGGTCGATCTCGGTCTTGTCCGGATCGTCATCGCCGCCCATCAAGGCACCGGGCTCCGGCAGCTTTGCCAACAGGCGAACACTGGCGTCACGGCTCGCCAGATGCTGATCCAGATCGCTGAAGTCGGCGCGCAGGTTCTGTAGAAAGGCATGCCGGTAGAAGAGATCGACCCGCTCGAGGACCAATGGCAGGTTGATGACCACCGCCAGCATCAGGGGCACCAACCCGAACAGGAACAGAAACAACAGGATACGCAAGCGCAGCGACATGCCCGCACCTTAGCGTCTGTAGCCGTCCAAGAGAATCCCCTGACGACCTCCCCAGGTACGCCGCGCAGCTCGCTATCGAGAGAATAACGGCGCTGGCCTTATTCGGCGCTAGCGGCCGACCTGAGGATTTGGCACAGTGGGCAAAGTGGAAAAGCTGAAACAGCTCGCATCGCCCCTGCTGTCAAGCACCCGTGATCTCATGCCGATCATGGTCGTCATCGCGTTCTTCCAGTTATTCGTATTGCAGCAACCGATCCCGAACCTGGGCGAGATCCTGCTGGGCACGCTGTTCGTCGTGATCGGTCTGGCCCTGTTCGTGCGTGGCCTCGAGATGGGGCTTTTCCCGATCGGGGAGAACATGGCCCATGAGTTCGCCCGCAAGGGCTCCCTGAGCTGGCTGCTGTTGTTCGCGTTCGCACTGGGATTTGGCACCACGGTCGCGGAGCCGGCGCTGATCGCGGTGGCTGCCGAGGCCGCCGAGGTCGCCGCGGCCGGCCAGATGATTGCGAACAACGCCGCATCGAAGGCCGATTACGCGGACGGCCTACGGGTCACGGTCGCACTGTCGGTCGGCTTTGCGATCCTGATCGGCGTGCTGCGTATCATCCGTGGCTGGCCCATCCAGTATCTGATCATCGTCGGCTACATCGGCGTGATCGTGATGACCGTCTTTGCGCCGCCCGAGATCATTGGGATCGCTTACGATTCCGGCGGCGTGACCACATCGACGATCACCGTACCCCTGGTCACCGCACTTGGCGTCGGCCTGGCATCTTCGATCAAGGGCCGCAATCCGATGATCGATGGTTTTGGATTGATCGCCTTCGCCTCGCTGACACCGATGATCTTCGTGATGGGCTACGGCATCTTCGGAGTAGGCGACAATGCGCAAAAGCTCGATGGTCCGTTCGGCGTGCTGTTTCGCAGTGTCATTCACCAGATCGAAGGCTGGCTGATGATGGTGTTCGGCCCGCTGGGATCGGCAATTGATTGGGTAATCGATCCGGCCAAGGGCTTCCTGGTGTCGCTGCCCGGCAAGCTCGGGGAGCTGTTCCATACGCTGTTCGGGACGGTTGCCGACGTGCTGCCGATTGCGACAATCATTTTCGGTTTTCAACTGCTGGCATTTCGCCAGCCTATACCCAACCTTGGGCGGACCCTGGTCGGCTTCGCCTACGTGTTGCTCGGCCTGGCCTTTTTTCTCGAGGGCCTGGAACTGGCGCTGTTTCCACTTGGCAAGCTGATGGCGGCACAGTTGACCGATCCCGCGTTCATCGCAGAGGCCGCCCATCAGGCCGCAGCGATGGACTGGCGCGATTATCAATGGATCTATCTGTTCGCGTTTGCGATCGGGTTCTCCACCACGATTGCCGAGCCGTCGCTGCTGGCGGTCGCACTGAAGGCACATCAGGTCTCGGCCGGTACCATCGGGGTGATGGGATTACGGGTCGCGGTCGCGCTCGGTGTCGCCATCGGCATCGCGCTCGGCACCTTTCGCATCGTCACCGGGACGCCACTGCACTGGTACATCGTCGCCGGGTATATCGTGGTGGTGGTACAGACCTTCTTCGCACCACGCATCATCATTGCGCTGGCCTTTGACTCGGGCGGCGTCACGACCTCGACGGTGACGGTACCGTTGGTGGCGGCACTGGGCCTCGGGCTCGCGAGCACGGTACCGGGTCGCAGCCCGCTGCTGGACGGTTTTGGGCTGATCGCCTTTGCCAGCCTGTTTCCGATGATCACCGTGATGGGCTATGCGCAGCTTTCCGAATGGCGTGCGAGTCGAGCGAACAGATCGAACTGAGGAGCCTTACCCATGCATTTCAAACTCCTGATTGCCCTTGTCAACGACGACCGGACCAATGCGGTCCTCAAGGCCGCACGCACCGCCGGGGCGACCGGCGCCACGGTCATCAACAATGCTCGCGGCGAAGGCCTGATCGAGGCCAAGACCTTTTTCGGCCTGTCGCTGGACACGCAGCGCGATATGATCCTGTTCCTGGTCGAGGAGCATCTGGCGCGCCAGATCCTGGAGCAGATCCAACGCGTCGGCGAGTTCGACGCAAAGCCCGGTTCAGGCATCGCGATCCAGATCGATGTCGAGGACGCGGTCGGCGTCACAGACCAGGTCGCCAAACTCCATGAAATCGTAGAGGAAGAGCTATGAGCGAAACTGAACTGGTCCGCGTGCGCGACGTAATGAAGGTCGATTTCGATGTGGTCGACGGACTGGCCACGGTGGCTGACGCGTTGCGCGACATGAAGCACATCGAGACCAAGGCCCTGATCGTGCGCCGACGCAACGACAACGACGAGTACGGCATCGTGGAACTGGAAGACATCGCGACCGATGTGCTGGCGCGCAATCGCGCACCCGAGCGGGTGAATATCTATGAAATCATGAACAAGCCGCTGATCGGGATCGATCCGGCCATGGACATACGTTACTGCGCCCGGATGTTCGAGCGCTACCGGCTCAACCGTGCCGCCGTGGTCGAGGCCCGCGAGGTGATCGGCGTCGTCAGCTACGCGGACATCGTGATCAAGGGCATGAAGAAGCTAATGGCCTGAGCCCGGGTCCCGGACGCGGTTCACAGCGAACGCACCAGTCCGAGCACCTGTTCCGCATGGCCCTTGGGCTTGACGTCGTAGATCGCATGGCGAACCTGGCCGGACGGGTCGACCACGAAGGTCGAACGCACGATGCCCATTTTCTTCTCGCCGTTCTTTTCCTTCTCCTGCCAGACACCATAGGCTTCGCACAGCTGCCCCTCGACGTCTGCGAGTAGTCGGATGCTGAGCCCGTACTTGTCGCGGAATGCGGCATGGCTCACGCAAGTGTCCTTGCTGACGCCAATCACCGCGGCACCGATTGCCTCGAAATCGCTCATCAGCTCGGTGAACTCCAGACCCTCCATGGTACAGCCGGGCGTGTCGTCTTTCGGGTAGAAATAGATCACGTACGGGCTGCCCGCGAGGGTCGCAGAATCGGTCATGCTCATGTCGGCATCGGGCAGGATAAAATCCGGTGCCACATCTCCGGCCTTCAACATACGAACCTCCTCGTCGGCTTGGGTGTGTGCGCGAATTTATGTCGCGTGTGAGAGCCCGTCAACCATGCGACATCGGGGACAAAGGGTTTTCCTGCAGCAGCTCGCGCAGACGGCGTTCGAGCGCGCGTCTGCCGCTCAGCCCATAGGTGCGACAAACCTGGTCGAACGCCTGATACTGCAGCCACCGGGCAAGCAGCGGGGCCAGCCGGTCGGGTGCCGCCTCCCCCCGGGCCGCAATCTCGACCAGGGCCTTCCACAACGCGGACTCGGTGGTAGCCGGCTGGCGCCGACCCGACGCGACGCGCGCCAGCC
>CBDTXT010000118.1:0-8176 GCA_965364465.1 uncultured Chromatiaceae bacterium | reverse complement strand
AACCTGCAGCGCCTGGACGGCCCGGTCCGCGGTAACGGCAAGATCATCCAGGAACTCGAAGCGGTGTTCCGCGGTGCTGGCTGGAACGTGCTCAAGGTGATCTGGGGTGGCTACTGGGATCCGCTGCTTGCGCGCGACAAGGACGGCCTGTTGCTCAAGCGCATGGAGGAATGCGTCGACGGTGACTACCAGGCCTACAAGGCGCACGGCGGTGCCTATGTGCGCGAGCATTTCTTCGGCAAGTATCCGGAACTCGCCGCGATGGTCGCAAACCTGTCGGATGAGGATATCTGGCGTCTGAACCGCGGTGGGCACGACCCGATCAAGGTCTACGCGGCCTATGCCGCCGCGATGCGGCACAAGGGCCAGCCGACCGTGATCCTGGCCAAGACCGTCAAGGGTTACGGTATGGGGGAGGCCGGCGAGGGCCAGAACATCACCCATTCGCAGAAGAAGATGGGCGAGGAGTCGCTGAAGGCCTTCCGTGATCGCTTCAACATCCCGATCCCGGATGACCAAATCAGTTCGGCGCCGTATTTCAAACCGCCGGCCGACAGCCCGGAGATGACCTATCTGCACGAGCGCCGCGCCGCACTCGGTGGTTATATGCCGAGCCGCCGTGTCAAGAGCAATAGGTTGACGATTCCAGCGCTCGACACCTTCAAGGCCCTGCTCGACGGTAGCGGTGACCGCGAGATGTCGACGACGATGGCGTTCGTGCGATTCCTGACCAGCCTGACCCGGGACAAGGCCGTCGGCAAATTCGTCGTGCCGATCGTGCCCGACGAGGCGCGCACCTTCGGCATGGAAGGAATGTTTCGCCAGCTCGGGATCTACTCTTCGGTCGGGCAGCTCTACACACCGGTCGACTCCGAGCAGGTGATGTACTACCGCGAGGACAAGAAGGGCCAGATCCTGCAGGAGGGCATCAACGAGGCCGGCGCGATGTCGTCGTGGATCGCGGCGGCGACCTCGTACAGCAATAACGGGGTCACGATGATCCCGTTCTACATCTACTACTCGATGTTCGGTTTTCAGCGGGTCGGCGATCTCGCCTGGGCGGCCGGGGACATGCAGGCGCGTGGCTTTCTGCTCGGTGGTACCGCCGGTCGCACCACGCTGGCCGGCGAAGGCCTCCAGCATCAGGACGGGCACAGTCATCTGCAGGCTGCGTTCATCCCGAACTGCCGCGCCTACGACCCCGCCTTCGCGTATGAGTTGGCCGTCGTGCTGCATGACGGCATGAAGAAGATGTATGAAGAGCAGCACAATGTCTTCTACTACGTCACGGTGATGAACGAGAACTATGTGCAGCCGACGATGCCCGATGGCGTCGAGGACGGTATCGTCCGCGGCATGTACCTCTATCGGCAGGGGTCGCGCAAGAAGAAGCGGGTGCAGCTGATGGGGTCGGGCACCATCCTTCGCGAGGTGATCGCAGCGGCCGCGTTGCTAGAGGACGAGTGGAACGTCGCGGCCGATGTCTGGAGCGTGACCAGCTTCACCGAGCTGCGCCGCGAGGCGATGGACATCCAGCGCTGGAATCTGTTGCACCCGATGGACAAACCCCGTACGCCCTATGTCACCGGTTTGCTGGACAAGCATAAGGGGCCGGCGGTCGCGGCGACCGACTACATGCGGAGTTTCCCGGATCAGATCCGCCCCTATCTCGGCGAACGGCATTACCTCACCCTGGGCACAGACGGTTTCGGCCGCTCGGACATGCGCTCGCAGCTGCGCAAGTTCTTCGAGGTCAACCGCCACTATGTCACGGTCGCGGCACTCAAGGCCTTGGCCGACCTCGGCGAGGTCGACAGCAGTCTGGTCGCCCAGGCGATCAAGGCCTACAAGATCGACCCGGACAAGCCCAATCCCGCAACTGTCTGAGTGACAGGCGACCCCGGGGCCCAGACAGTGATACGGAGACAGTGACGTGGCACAGATGAAAGAGGTTTTGCTGCCCGATATCGGCGACTTTCACGACGTGGAAATCATCGAGATCCTGGTCAAGCCGGGTGATCGGGTCGAGGCCGAGGATCCGCTGATCACACTCGAAAGCGACAAGGCGAGCATGGAGATCCCGTCGCCGCAGGCCGGCGTGGTCGAAGAGGTCATGGTGGCGCTGGGCGATCGGATAAACCAGGGCGACCTGCTCCTGACCCTGCAATCGGTGGACGCGGGGGCAGACGCCGAGACAGTGCAAGAGCCCGCGGGGCAGCCGCCGGCCGAGATGCTGGAGGATGCGCCGGCAGACGCGCCCCCAGTGGTGCCGGCGGCGACCGCCGGGGAGCCGCAACTGCGCGACGTGGTCCTGCCGGACATCGGCGATTTCCAGGATGTGGAGATCATCGAGCTGCTGGTCACGGTCGGCGATACGGTCGAGGCCGAGCAGTCGCTGCTCACGCTCGAAAGCGACAAGGCGACGATGGAGATCCCGGCCCCGTTCAGCGGGGTCCTCAAGTCAGTCGCGGTCAAGGTCGGGGACAAGCTCAACCGGGGTGATCTGATCGCTGCGATCGAGACGCCCGGTGGCGACATCGCCGAGACCGCGGATGCTGGCGCGCCCCAACCGGCGGACCAGCCGCCGGATACCGGACAGGCCGCAGCGACGGCGGATACGACAGCGATCGAGGCGCTGCGCGCACCCGGTGAAAAGGAACAGCTGCGCCGTCCGGTGTCGGTGCGCCCCTCCGATACGCCGCGCGGCAAGGCGCACGCCAGCCCCGGTGTGCGTCGCTTTGCGCGCAAGCTTGGCGTCGATCTGCACCAGGTTGCCGGTTCCGCACCGAAAGGGCGGATCCTGAAGGAGGATGTGCAGGAATACGTGAAGCGGGCCCTCAGTGCGGCCGCGCCCGCACTGGCCGCGCCGGCCGCGAGCGGCCCCTTGCAGCTACCGGCCATGCCGGCGGTCGATTTCTCCAAGTTCGGTGAGGTCGAGGAACGCGACCTCGGTCGAATCAAGAAGCTGAGCGGCGCGCACCTGCACCGCGCCTGGCTCAATGTGCCGCACGTGACCCAGTTCGACGAGGCCGACATCACCGAGCTGGAGGCGTTTCGCAAGACGCAGAAGGACGAGGCGGCGCGCCAGGAGGTGAAGCTGACCTTCATGCCGTTTCTGATGAAGGCGGTGTCCAAGGCATTGGCCAGATACCCGCAGTTCAACAGTTCCTTGTCGCCGGACGGCGAGCGCCTGATCGTGAAGAAGTACCTGCATATCGGGGTCGCCGTCGACACACCGAACGGCTTGATGGTGCCGGTTGTCCGTGATGTCGACAAAAAGGGCCTGTTCGATTTGGCGCGGGACCTCGGCGAGCTCAGTGGCAAGGCCCGCGCGGGCAAGTTGTCACCTGCCGATATGCAGGGTGGCTGCCTGTCCATCTCGAGCCTGGGCGGCATTGGCGGGACCCAGTTCACGCCGATCGTCAACGCGCCGGAGGTGGCTATCCTCGGGATATCGCGCGCCGCGATGCAGCCCCGGTGGGACGGCAGTGCGTTCGTGCCCCGGCTGATCATGCCGTTCAGCCTGTCGTACGATCACCGGGTAATCGACGGGGCGGAGGGCGTGCGCTTCACCAGCCATCTGGGCGAGTTGTTGGGCGACATCCGTCGCCTGTTGCTCTAGGGCCTGTGGACACCCGATGGATACCCATCGACAGGGCCCCGTTTTTTTGCAGGACCAGGCGCAGCGAGCGCTGATGCATCGCAGGCAATGCACAGCATTGACATCGTTGCGGTGCAGCGCGGCGGAAATGCTGCGTTAATGCCGGACTGAAAACCGCAGACAGGTCTGCTTTACTTGGCAGACCCACGGCACGGGTCGTTCATCGACCGGGAGACAGGAGCATTTATGAGCGAACAAGGCAGGGTTGCGGACATCCGCACACAGGTCGTGGTGCTGGGTGCAGGGCCGGGCGGTTACACCGCGGCGTTTCGTGCCGCCGACCTCGGTAAACAGGTGGTGCTGATCGAACGCTACCCGAGCCTCGGCGGCGTCTGCCTCAACGTCGGCTGCATCCCGTCCAAGGCGCTGCTGCACACCGCAGAGGTAATCAACGAGGTCGCTGAACTCGAACACATGGGCGTGCGCTACACGCAGCCGAAGATCGATCTCGACAAGATGCGTGCCGGCAAGGACAAGGTCGTCGGCAAGCTGACCGGGGGTCTCGCCGCACTGGCCAAGCAGCGCAAGGTGCAGGTAGTGACGGGTCTTGCCAAGTTCGCCGACCCGCGACACCTCGAGGTGCAGACCGCCGAGGGCCTGACCCGCGTCGAGTTCGAGAACTGCATCATTGCCTGCGGTTCGAGCCCGGTGAAGATCCCGGGCTTCCCGAACGACGACCCTCGCCTGATCGACTCTACCGGTGCGCTGGCGCTGGCCGAGGTGCCGAAGAAGATGTTGATCGTCGGTGGTGGCATCATCGGCCTCGAGATGGCCACCGTGTATGCCACGCTGGGCAGTGAGATCGACATCGTCGAACTGCAGGACGGTTTGATCCCCGGTTGCGATCGTGACCTGGTCCGACCGTTGCAGAAACGCCTCGGCGCGAAGGTCAGCAGCATTATGCTGAATACCAAGGTAGCGGACATCAAGGCCCAGAAGAACGGCCTCAAGGTCGCATTCGAGGGCGCCAAGGCACCGGATGCGAAGATCTACGATCGCGTGCTCGTCGCGGTCGGCCGCAGTCCGAACGGGCGCCAGATCAATGCCGAGGCCGCCGGTGTGCATGTCGACGAGCGCGGTTTCATCCCGACCGATGCAAAGATGCGGACCAACGTCCCGCACATCTATGCGATCGGCGACGTCGTCGGCAACCCGATGCTGGCGCACAAGGCGACGCACGAGGCCAAGGTGGCGGCCGAGGTGATCGCGGGTCAACCGGCGCTGTTCGACCCGATGACCATCCCGAACGTCGCCTACACCGACCCCGAGGTTGCTTGGATGGGCCTGACCGAGAGCGAGGCCAAGGAACAGGGGATCGCGATCGAGAAGGGCGTGTTTCCCTGGGCGGCGTCGGGGCGCGCGCTCGGCATCGGCCGCGAGGAGGGGCTGACCAAGCTGATATTCGATGCGAAGAGCAAGCGTTTGCTGGGTGCCGGCATCGTCGGCCGCAGCGCCGGAGAGCTGATCGGCGAGACCGTGCTGGCGCTGGAGATGGGGGCGGATGCGGAGGATATCGGCCTGACCATCCACCCGCACCCGACGCTGAACGAGACCGTCTGCTTCGCGGCCGAGATGGCAGAGGGCTCGATCACCGATCTGATGCCGCCCAAACGACGCTGAATTCTCACCTGGGCGGTCGCCTTCACTGGGTATTGAGACGCATGCGTAACGGTTCCAACTCGGTCGAGATGATGGAGTATTCCTTCCTGGTGATCTTCGCCAACAACGGCCACCTGGATGCGGCGGAACTGGCGTTGCTCGAACGCCTCGCACTCGAGGATGGCAAGGTCGACGAACGTGAGCGCGAGGTGCTGCACAATATTTTCGAGCGCGCGCTCGGCCGTGGTGTGACGCCCGAGGTCGAGGCCGAGATCGCGCGTTTCCGGGAAAGGTACGAGATCTGAGCCCGGGCCGGATCAGCACCTATGCACATCGAGGATGAGGGGCGCTTCAACACCGGCCGTCTGACCGGCTTCGAGGGTCATCACCGGGTCGACGCGCCCTGCGAAATCAACCTGGTCGAACGGGTCAAGACCGTCTGTGAAGCCTCGAGAGTCAGCGATGCCTGGGTCCGCGGCACAGCAGGCGCCGCGCACGGCTGGCATCGATTGGAAGTCAAGGATGGAATCGTGAAGAATCCCATCACCAGCGTCTCTTCCCGCGCGGGCCTGGGCCAGATGCCGGCGGGCGCCCCGGATTGACGACGCCACTGCATGCGCGGTTCCAGGGTGACCCGGGTGCCCCCCCGGTCATGTTGTTGCACGGTCTGTTCGGTTCCGCGTCGAACTGGGGCGCGGTCGCAGGTCGGTTGAAGTCCGCGTACCGGGTGATCGTTCCGGATCTGCGCAACCATGGCCAGTCGCCGCATTGCGCGGACTCTTCCTATCCGGCGATGGTTGACGACCTGCTCGGGCTGATGGATGCGCAAGGGCTCGCGAAGGCTGTCCTGGTCGGACACAGCATGGGCGGCAAGGTCGCGATGCAGTGCGCCCTGACCCGTCCGGACCGAGTGTCTGGTCTTGCGGTCGTGGATATGTCGCCGGTCAGTTACACACACGATTTCGAGTCCGTACTGGATGGTTTCCGGGCAGTGGACCTCGCCGCCATTCGCAGCCGCGCGGACGCCGATCGGCAGATGGCCGCACATGTCCAGGGTAGCGGCGTCCGGGCCTTCCTGCTGCAAAACCTGGTGAAATCGCCGGATGGCTGGCAGTGGCGCCTGAACCTGGATGCACTGGCCGCCGCACAGGCCGAGATAACGGGTTTTCCCGCGCATCCGCCCGGTGCGCGATTCGGTGGCCCGACGAGTTTCATCTACGGGGCCCTGTCGGACTATGTCAGACCCGATGACGAACCCGTGATCCGAAGGCTGTTTCCGGCGGCGATCTTGTGTCCGGTCGCCGATGCCGGGCACTGGGTATATGCGGACAGGCCGCAGGGCTTCATGGCCTGCCTGGAGGCGTTTCTCCGTTAGGGAAACGCTGATCGCTCTCCTGGCGCAGACGCCGGCCCACCGAGCACGCGGCTCCGCTGCCGAACGCTTGCCGCTCCTTCAAACAAGCGCCGTCGCACCCGGGACGCTGCCGCCAGCCCGACCACGCCGCGGGCCTCATTCGCCGCGCAATGCCTCGACCGGGTCCAGGGACGCCGCGCGCAGGGCCGGCGCCACGCCGGCGAGCAGGCCGATACCCACCGCGATCAGCAGCGCCAGCAGCACGTATTCCCAGGCCACCTGGGTCGGCAACCCCGGGATCGCGGCGCCGATCAGCCAGGCGCCTCCGGCGCCGATCAGCGTCCCGGTCAGGCCGCCGAGCCCGGCAAGCACCACCGCCTCGCCGAGAAAGAGTCCCACGATCTGGCGCCGTCTGGCCCCGAGCGCGCGCAGCAGGCCGACCTCCGCGGTGCGCTCGTTCACCGAGATCGTCATGATGGTCAATATCCCGATCCCGCCGACCAGCAGCGATATCGCGCCCAATGCGCCGACCGCGAGGGTCAGTACCTCCAGCACGGAGCCGAGCACGTCAAGCATCTGATCCTGCGTGACGATGGTGAAGTCTTCACTGCCGTGGCGTGTCATCAGGCGCTGCCTGATCCGCTCCGCCAGGTCATCCGCGTCGGCGCTGGCGTGATACAGCACATCGACCTCCATCAGGCTCTCCCGGTCGAACATCGCCATCGCCCGCACGATCGGGATATAGACGGTATCGTCGAGATCGAACCCGAGCATCTGGCCTTTGGACTCCATCGTGCCGACGATACGGAACGTCTCGCCGCCGATTCGGATACGCTCACCCAGCGGCGAGCCGGTGCCGAAGAGTTCGCTGTGCAGTGTGCTGCCGAGCACCGCAAACGCACGCGCGCGACGCGGTTCATCGTCCGGCAGAAAGCGCCCGAGTGCCGGGGAGATCTGCCAGACGTCCGGCACCGCCGGACCAGTGCCGAACACCGTGGTGCGCCGGGTCCGGCCGCCGGCCTCGACCTCGGCGTTGCCTTGCACGAACGGGACCACCGCCATTACCTGCGGCAGTTGGCGCAACGCCGCCGCGTCGTCCAGGCTCAACGGGCGCACGTTACTGATCACTGCGCCCGATACGCCGAAGGTCTCTGTCTTGCCCGGCGAGATCGCGATCAGGTTGGTTCCGAACTGGGTGAATTCGTGCACGACGAAACGCTGCACACCCTCGCCGATGGCCGTCAACAGCACCACGGCGGCGATCCCGACCGCGATGCCGAGGACGGTCAGTACGCTGCGCATGCGATGGGCGAGAATCGCGCCGCCGGTCAGATGCAGATGGTCTCGCAGGCGCACGGGCGGCTATCGTCCGGTCAACGCCTGCACGGGGTCGAGTCGGGCGGCGCGGCGTGCCGGCAGTACGCCGAACAACAGACCTGTGACGACCGCGACCGTGACCGCCGCGGCCGGTGCCCACAGCGGCGCCGCGATCGGGAACACCGGGAAGGCCTGACGTAGCGCGAAAATGCCGACCAGGCCGATCAGGATGCCGAGCGCGGCGC
>CBDTXT010000117.1:0-8200 GCA_965364465.1 uncultured Chromatiaceae bacterium | reverse complement strand
TGACGCCTGTGGATCGGCTGAGTGTTACCGAACTTACCAAGCAGCCCACTAGATGTGTGACTCCCGCCACTTCTCGAACTGCGCGACGACGATTGCCGCGGCGCTGTTCTGTTCACCGCAGGCCGACATGGTCGTGAAGATCTCGACCAGGGCCTGGCGCAGCGCCAATGCGTCTTCGCGTGCCTGCGCGGTGAAGCCGCCGTCGACCGCCAGATCGGTCGCGGCAACGGATTCGCTGCCGTCCCACCAATCTCCGCTGTTGATCGCCCGGCACGCGGCCGCCGGGTCGCGCCGGAACAGCTCAAGGGCGATGGCCGCGAGGTTGGCCTGGTACACATGGCCATAGTCTCGCAACAGCCGCTCGGTGCGTACGAGTGGATCCAGCATCGAAGACCTCCCGTCCGACAATCGATTCAGGACCGCTGGCACGACTTCGGGTATCTGCGTCCCGGCGCTTGCGACGGCCGGGGCGAGCTGATCCCATCCTTCGAGGCCCGGCTGCCGCCTCGCCGCAATCGATGCCCGTGAACCGGATACGCGGTAGCGCCGCGCAGTCCCTGCTGCATCGTTCGAGTCGGTATCCCCGGATCTGGGGCCACGGCTAGTCGGCCGCCTTTTGCCTGACGAGCAGATTGCCGATCAGGTCGCCGTCCTGCGGTGTCAGCAGATGCCCCTCGGCCATCGAATAGGTCTTGGCCCTGCCCATCAGCGCCGGCACCTGGTTCAGGTCCTGGCTCGGCGGCGGGACGACGAAGTCCCCCGGCATGTAGAAGGTGCCTATGCGCATGATGCTGGTATAGCCGATGTCCGGGTGGGGCTGCTGATTCAGCCAGAAAAGCAGATTGCCGGGGCGCGGCGGCGTCAGGTCGAACAGCAGGCCGCGGCTCATCTGCGCCGTCGCATAAAGCGCGTCTCCGGTGGCCCGGCGGACCAGCCAGCCCTTCACGAAACCGAACATACCGCTGTTGTCGGTCGCCTCGAGTGCTTGCACGGCGCGTCCGGTGCCCAGGTGCGGCGCGGCGATCGTTATCAGATGCCGGACACCGAGCGTGCCGTGTCGCACCAGCGTCATGCGGGCGACCACGCCGCCCGCCGAGTGGGCCGCGAGGTTGATCGCTTGCTCAGGATGCCGTTTGCGGATCTCCTGCAACATGGCCGCCAGCCAGTCGGCCTGGACCACGACCGGCGCCTGGGAGGGCAGATTGACCGTGTAAATGGGTTTGTCGGCGTCGCCCGGCTGCAGCGGCTGAAACAGTACACCGCGGGTGCTGTAGCCCAGGTTGCCGAGGTGGCGGTAGCCTCTGTGCAGCAGGCGATCCATCGCGCCGGCTTCCGCCCAGCTCTGCGCGGTACCCAGATAACCGTGGACCAGCAGCAGCACGTCGGCGAACGCCGGTCTAAACGCGAACAGGCTGAGGGCAGCAAATGTCAACAACCACTTCTTCATTGCAGTTTCCTCGTTGGTGGGCTCGGCCTGATAAAGGCAGGTAATGAACGATGGCCGTATAGTCGTTTTTTGCGCCGCGCAGTTCAAAAGATTTTATAAAGACCCATCGTTGCGCTAAGGCTTTCTATACTCAACAGTGAACGTGGGGCCTTTGGCCCGGACGGGGCTGCCGACCGGGAGCAGGCACCCAGGCGAAGGGTAGCTGTGTCGGCATTTGCACCCCGGCGCACCGTTCGCCGCCGCTGGCTAACCCAGCCAGGTTTTCTGCAATCTGGAGGTAACGACAATGCGCAGACGGCTCTATTTCGTCCTGCCCGACCCCGAGTCGGCGCAGGCCGTCGAGAAAGAACTGCTGCTGGCGAAGGTCGGTGATCCGCACATCCACTTCCTGGCCAGAGACGGGGTCAATCTCGGGCGGCTCCACCTGGCCAATCTACTGCAGCGCTCAGACCTGCTGCATGGCATCGGCCTCGGAATGATCGCTGGCGGTATCACCGGGGCGCTGGCCGGGGTTGCGCTGACGTTCTATCCGCAAATCGGCGATGCGCTCGGCCTGGGAGGCATACTGGTACTCGCCGTTGTCTGCGCGATGATCGGCTCCTGGATTTCGGGAATGATCGCGGTGAGCATCCCCAATTCGCGCCTGAAGCGGTTCCAGCCGGCGATCGACCGCGGCGAAATCCTGTTGATGGTGGACGTCCCGGTGCGTCGGGTCCGAGAGATCCGTGAACTGGTTACCAGTCACCATCCGGAGGTTCAGCCCAAGGGTCAGGAGGCACAGATTCCGGCATTCCCCTGAACCTTCAGCAGGCCACGCCGCCACCCGCCGGCCCAGGTTACGACGGTGCACAGGGTGCCGGGGGTCTCAATGCAGCGGCGAGGGCGGCCTGCGGGTCGCGCTGGGTTCGACCAGTGGCAGCGAGGCATGGTGCGCCAGCATCCGCCAGCTGCCGTCGATCAGACGATAGACGTTGGTCGCGATCACCCGGGCGTGACGTCCCGTCGGGCCGCTACTGACGCGTTCCTCGACGGTGTGCACCGCTAGTCGGGCTTCGCTGGTGGATTGGATCAGGCGGTACTCGACCTGTGGTGGCTGGGTGTCGCGAAAGATCTCTTTCCAACTCGCCAGTACCGCTTCGGTGCCCTGCAGTAGGCCGCCGCCGGGGTGGACACAGCTGACCTCGGGCGCGGGCACCCAGATATCCCGCATTCGATCGATGTCGAGTTCGCGAAAGGCGGCGTAGAAGGCTGCCTCGGTGTTTGAGGGATCTGGAAAGGTCACGGTTTCCAGGCTGCTGCGCGGTGGTTTCAGTCAAGGTAACGCATCTGCCACCCCCGGTACAGGTCGTAGACATGATTGCAGTACTCGACCCGATCGCGAAAACGTCCCGGATCGATCGCGTCGAACAGATAGAAATTCACGCGGTTGTTCTGTGCGTTCATGATGTTGCGTAGGTTGCGGATCAGGCTGTGGCGGCCCCAGTGAAAGTCGTGCAGCGCCTCGTAATGCAGGTACACCGGGACGATCGGTATTCCTGTCTGCAGCGAGATGCCGAACGCGCCATAGCGAAACACCGGCTGCAGCCGCGGACCCTTTATGCCTCCCTCCGGGTACAGTGCGACCCGCCGCCCGGCCGCGAGGCGGCGTTCGATCTCCTGAGCCGCAAAGGCACGTGACGCGCGAGAATCCCGACGCACGAAGATCGTCCCGGCCGCGGCGCCGATGCGGCCGACCAGCCACCAGTCGCGCACCTCCTCCTTGGCCAGGTTGTCGACGTCGAACAGCGCGGGTATGCCGATGTCCTCGAACGAGGACGGGTGGTTCGCGATCAGGATGAAACTGTCCGGCAATGCGTGGGCATTCTTGTGGTGTAGGCGCAGATCGACCCCGAGCGCATGCACCCAGGTGCGACTCCAGGCCTGAAACAGGCGTCGGTACCAATGCCCGAGCCAGTGGACTGGCAGAAAGCTCAACGGGTAGAGCAGCAGCGTGAACAGGATCAGTTCCGTCCAGCCGAGGAACAGCCACAGCGCGCGCGCCAGCGCCTTTGTCATTGCGGGCCCAAACCCCAGTCCTCCATCACGCGTCCAGTGCGCTGTTTAGTGAGTCGGCGAGTCAATGAGACCCTGCATGTAGTCGGCCGTCCTGAATCCGAGCAGCATGCGCGAAACTGCCTGGTCTTCGATCACGATCAGTGTCGGCGTCGCACGGATACCGAGTTCGCGGCTGATTTCCGGGTGTTGAGTGATATCGAGTTTGAACACCGGCGCACCCGCGGCCGCCAACTGGCCGACCTCCTTCAACATCGGGCGGCAGGGACCGCACTGTGGGCTGTAGCAGTAAACAAGGGCTCGACCCGGCTGCGTGGCGAGCGCCGGAAACGCGGCGTACAGGGGTTTGGCCGGGCGCCCCTCGGCGGCCCGGGTCGCCACCTGCATGTAGAGCAGGTACAGCACCCAGGTCACAGCGAGACCGACGACCGCGTATATCAGCAGATTCACAGGTGACGCCCACTCCCGGCGGGGTAGAGACGAATACCGCTAGGTTAGCCGCCGAACGCGATCTCCGGTAGTCGGGAAAACGTCGTCTGGCGAATAGGCCATCGAATCCTGATGTACACCCGTTGGCTCAGTCTTTCGGGCCCCCGTCGTCCGGGTCCGACTGGCGGCGTCGATGGGCCAGTCGCTTGTGCCGCAGGGTCCGCAGATTGCGCAGGCTCATGAGCAAGACCCCGATCGCGAGTAACACCAACAGGACCGCGGCGTTGCCGCCCGGATCCCCGTCGTCGGCCGGTGCGGCCTGTGCCAGCGCCGCCGGAGATCCCGCCAGCCACACCAGAGATACCGTTTTCTTTTTATCGGTCATCATGCCGGGTGCCCCGTTACGGTGTCTAACTATCCATTTTTCGAAGCAATTTTCCTGCCGGCGGGAAAATCATGCACCTTTACAGGGGGATAGCGCGATGCCCAGACGTGAACCGCAGACAGGGTGTAAATTCTGCTGACGGCTGCGCCGGAGCTATCGGTCAGGTTCTGGAGACCGATGCCGCTATCCTGGCCATCGGAAATGAAAGAAGGACGAAGTTTTGGCGGTGCCGGAAGAGTGGGCGATCCCCTTCGCAGTGATCGGGATGCTGCTGGCGATGTTGTTCATGGCCGCAATGGTCAATCGTTACCAGGCGCATCAGGCGCATGTACGGGCGTCGGTACGGCGTAATCAGATGCGCATTGACGGCATCTTGGACTGCTTGACCGGACTAAAAGCCGTGCCTCTGTCGCGCGAGCTCAGGGTGGCCCTGCGCGGCGAGATCCTGGCCCGATATCAACGGATTCGTCAGCTGTACCCGCGTTATCCGGAGGTCGGTGACAAGATTCGGATGGCCGAACAGGCAGTCCAGGGCGAAGGCGCACGGCCGCAGAGCGGCGTGGGCCCGCTCGAGGACGACCAGGTGTTTCGTACGACGGTCGCTGCGCTTGACGCCCTGGTCGCGACGGTCGAACAGGCTGATACGATCCAGTCGATCCCGCGCGACGTGCGGGCCATCTTCGGCAGGGAACTCGGGGAGCGTCGGGCCGAGGTCATGGCCAGATTCCACCTGGTCCAGTCGATGCACTGCGAAAGGGAGGGAAAACTGACCGGGGCCCGCGGCCACTTGACGACATTGCTGCACATCCTGCGACAGCGAGGGCCGAGCACGGATTTCGTCCGCGAACTCTACGCCGAGGCGGAAGCGGCCCTGATTGCATTGACCGATCGCCAGATCGGCGTCACGACCGGCACATCAGCGCCGGAGCCCGGCTCCGACCGGCGGAGAACCGCCTGAGCCGCAGTTAGCGGTCAGTGCGCCTCGCGTATTGCCTTGAGGTCGTCGATGTTGGCACAGAAGCCCAAGGTGTCGACATGGGCCGTCTCCTCTTGTTCGAATACCTGGTCACAGGCCGACTTCGCGTCACAGGCATCACAGCGCGCCATGTGGCGTTGGATGTCGACCCCCTGCTGCTCGTGCAGGTAGCCCTCCTGGTCGATCCCCAGGAACGTCAACATGCGAGACAGACGAAGTTCGCGCAGCCCCCGCGCGAGTCCTTCGCGGAAACGATGGCCGGCCCGGAGATTGCCGAGTATCGCGAGCGGCAGACGGACCAGCAGGTACAGCATGAGTGCCGCGAGCAACAGGGTGATGATCAGACTTGTAATATCCACGGCCAACCTCCAAGCACAATTGCTTGATCTTTGGCCAGGATGCCCGTTTGCACCTTGATCCAGATCAGTCAAAGGGTCGGGCCTACTCCGACGTCGTTTGGGGCATTGACTATTAAAAATCGAACAGATTATCGGCGGCGTTCCTGAGCGCGTCGGGGTCCGGGCCCGCCTGGTAGGCGCGGTCGGTGGGTTCGAAATAATCGCAGAAGTTGGCACGGACCTTGTCGCTTACCGCCTCGGCAACCGGTTCCTGGCAGTCGTTCGGCCGCCCGGGCTCGTAAAAGCGGCAGTTGCGGCACACGTGGGTCTGCTTGCGGCAGGCAGGGCAATCGCCCTCGCGCTGGTAATGGCTGGCCGTCAATCTGGCCCCACACGACCAGCAGACGCCCTCGGCGTTCGGCGACATGGATACTCCCCGGGATGGTCCCCTGGCGACTGTCTCGATGGCCCGGAGTGTAGCGCATCAGGCCCCCGGGCTTGACGCCTGTGGGTCGATTCAGCAGCATCGCCAAGGCGTCGGTCCACTTTGGCGGAATCGACGACCTCGTGGCATCGTGCGTGTCGCGTCGTGTTTCATAGCGAACCTGGTCGTGTGATGGAATCCTTCAGCCTGCATCCCCAGCTTTCGGCAGATTGCCATCCGGTCGGCGATCTGGCGCTGTCGCGCGTACTGCTGTTGAACGACCGTCGCTATCCCTGGGTGATCCTGGTCCCGCGACGGGCAGCGGTGAGCGAGGTCTACCATTTGAATGCGGCCGACCGACAGCGCCTGCTCGATGAGTCCTGCCGCACCGGTGAGTTTATGATGCACGCCTTCGGCGGCCAGAAGCTCAACATCGCGACATTGGGGAATCTGGTGTCGCAACTGCATCTGCACCACGTGATCCGCGACGCGGCAGATCCTGCCTGGCCGGGCCCGGTCTGGGGACACTCCCCGGCCGTGCCCTATCCGGAGGGTCTGCTGGCCGATCGGATCGCATTGTTGCGGGGTGGCCTCGGGCTGCCGCAGTGACTGGCGGGCCCCGTGTTGATTTGATCAGACCGGCAGGCTGAATTCGCCGCGCACCAGCCGTTCCTTGTCGTGCCGACTCAGCCGCTTTACCCGGTATTCCACGCGCTGTGCCTGGCTGCGGTCTCCTAGCGGATGCGCGTAGACCAGTTCCAGCGGGCCGCGGCCGCGCAGGCGGCGTGCACCGCGGTTCGAGCGATGGGCCTCGATGCGCCGCGCCACGTCGGTGCTGATGCCCGTATACAGCGAGCCATCGTTACAACGCACCAGGTACAGATACCACATGAACGTTCAGCGGCCCCGGCCGCGCCTCGGCAGCCAGTACTCGGATTCGAGCACGGTGAACTGCTTCAAGAATTCATAGGCATTGCCGGAGAACTCCAGGAAATAGCCGGCGACGCGTCGCCCGCGCCGCATCGTGCGCGTTCGCTCGAGCTGGATGCCGTTGTCCGCGAGCGTGGCGCCGATGCGCCGGATCGCGTCCGCCGCCCCGTGCCGCCCCGACGGACCACGGAATGCGTGGCCATTGTGGTCCGGTCCGGGCCGCAGTTGAGAAATCAGCAGCGTGCTGCCGGCATCGTCGGCCGCCAGTGTCATCCGGTAATCGCCAAAAGCAATCGGTCGGGTAGCGCCCTGCCAGATCGAGCAGTCGCGGGTCAGTCTGACCGGATGCTGACAGGTGACACGATGACCGGCGTAATCCATCAGGCCGGGCCGCTGCTGCGGCACGGCCAGCGCGTTGGTCGCTGCAAGCAGTGCCGAAAAGACGCCTGCGGCGCAGTGACAGTGTAGGGCCGTGGGCTTGGCGAGAGGCATGACAGAATGCTAGCGCAAAACCACCGACCTGCCAGCGCACGGTCCGGTGACGAGGAAAGGTCCAGGTCCGGCCGGCGGATTCAGCCGAGTGCGGCCTCGAGTTCGCAGAGATCGGCGGGCACTCTGACCACCGCATGCAGCGGGAACAGTGCAGCCAGCTTGGGTACGTGCAGGATCTGGCTGCTGTCGGCCAGCACGACGACCCTCGCACCGGGCGCATAGCGTTGCAGGCTGCGCAGCAAGACATCAAGATTGCTGACGTTGGCCCCGGCGTAGTTGTTACCGTATCCGTAAAAGAAATCGGCGACCAGCAGCTCCGGCGGCTCCCTTTTCAGGTGGCTGATCGCCTTGCGCTGCGTGCTGAAGACAAGCCGCCGGTAGTCCAGTGAGTCGCACAGCCTCGCGAGGTCGGGGTGGACCGGGGATTCGATCACATCGTACAAGAGTTTCATCCGAAGGCCCCGGTCAGCGGTCGGTCGATTTCCTGTCATCCGCGGCTGCGCTGGGGCGCCGATCCAGCCGCTTCAATGCCTGTATCGCGGCCCCGAACGTGCCGATCAGGAACAGGCTCACGAGTAGCGCGATTTCCATAACTGCTCAGTGGCTTTGCGCCGCGGTGGTTTGCGTCTCCTGATGATAGCCGCCGTTACCCCGCGGGCAAAGCCGTGTTAACCGGAATGGCACTTACTTAAGCCGATACGGGTTGTTTCTGGAGGAAACGTCGGTG
>CBDTXT010000116.1:0-8201 GCA_965364465.1 uncultured Chromatiaceae bacterium | reverse complement strand
GGATCACGGTAGCGCAGTGGCTGCAACGCGTTGCGGACCGATGTCCCACCGGTCTTGGCGGTATGCACGAACAAGAAATTGTATTTGATCGATAGCAACATATCAGGCCTCAGTCAGCCGCCACACCGAGTTCGGCCAGGTAGCCCTGAGTCGCCACCTCGACGCCGTAGGCGGCAACCGCCTCGCGTAGCATTGCCGCCGGCAATGGGGCCGCAAGCGTCGCGCGCATCGCCTCGGCCAGCCCCGGATCGTCACCGACCGTGACCAGCACACCATAGCGGCCGTCGGCCAGGACCTCGCGCGGCCCCGAGGGACAGTCGGTCGATACTGCCGGCACCCCCAGCGCCAGCGCCTCGGTCAGTACATTCGGCGAACCCTCCCAGGCCGAGGACAGTACGAACAACGAGGCCCGTGACATCCAGGCATAGGGGTTGACGACGAAACCCGGCAGCGCCACATCCTCGCTGATGCCGAGCTTCGCGGCCAGCACATCGAGCGCGCCGCGCAAGCGTCCCTCGCCCAGGATGATCAAGCGCGCCGGGAGCACGGCACGCAGTCGGGCAAACGCCCGGAGCAGCGTGGCGAAATCCTTTTGCTCGGTCAGCCGACCGGCCCCGAGGACCACAGGGAGCTCCGTCGGCTCTAGCCAGCGGTGCGGGCAGGGTGCCGACGCAAGCTGCGCGAGGCGCGGCGTGACCACCGGGTTGCGCACCACCACGATGCGACTGCGTGGCAGCCGCGTGATGCGCTGCGTGTCCTCGGCGACACCCTCGGACACCGCAATGATGCGGTCCACCCTCGGGTACAGATGGCGCATCGGCGCCGTACGTAGCCACCGCGCTGGTGCGCTGCGACCGGCCAGCGCGGCAGAGAGGTTGGTGCCCAATCGGCCGATCAGGCGTCCTTTCCATCCGGCGAGGCGCCGCGCCAGGATCGCGGCCCGGATCGCCCGGTCCTTCGCGGCCAGCAGCGCGGCCGGCCGTTCGCGCTGCAGGTATCGGGCCAGCGGCAGGATCGCGAGACCGCTATGACGCACGCCGAGGTCAAGCAAGCGAACGGCCGAAGGCAACTGTTCGAGGTGTGCGCTGTCCGCGCGGATCGCCAGCAGGTCGACGGGTATGCCCCGCGCGACCAGGCCGTCGAGCAGGTTCAGTATCATGCGCTCGACACCACCCTCACCGGAAAATGAGATCAGAACGGCGAGCCGGCGGGGCGCCGGGGGCGCCTGTGGGCTTTGGGCTTTCTCGGCCAAGACGGTAGGGCCATGTCGGCTGCGGGCAGTGCTTGCAGTGGATTCCAACAGCGGCCCGGTGTCAAGGGTTCGGCACGGCACGCCGTGCGCAGTGCCTTTCGGTCGGCGTGCCGCGGCCACAAACGGGGAGAGCCTGGTCTGGCCCGGTCAGGGGCAGGTGTTTATACTGATGCCTGGCCTCGGGTGGATGCACCCTGACGCGTGGATTGGCCGGGGCCGTCGACCGGCGTTATGCCTGTGGTCCGACCGGTGCCCGCGTTGTGATCGACACTGCGCGGGAACTCGTCCGAGATGACGCCAGACACCCAACCACTACCCCGGAGCAGCCTGAATGGACGCTTCCCCAGAAAATGAGTCAGTCGGACCCGTGCGAATTTTCGTCGGGGCCCACGAGACCGAGCGGCTTGCTTTTCGTGTGCTCGAGTACTCGATCAAGCGGCACACCGATCTGCCGGTAGAGATGCGCACGATCGATAATTCTCTCGCTCCGGCGCCGAAGGACGACCGCTTTCTACCCTACACCAACTTCTCTTACGGGCGCTTCGCGATACCCAAAGAGGCCGGCTACCAGGGTCGCGCGATCTATATGGATTCGGACATGGTGGTGTTCCGGGATATCGCCGAGATCTGGGAAATGCCATTCGACGGCGCCAAGATCCTGGTCGAGAAGGTCACTGAGCAGACGAAGGGCTCGGGACGTCTGACCGCGGTCATGGTGATGGACTGCGGTGCACTGGATTGGGACGTCGCAAAGATCATGGATCGCCTCGGGGTCGATTATGATTACAGCGACCTGATATCCGTGTATCCGCTGCTCGAAGAGGGGGAACTTCAGGACCGGCTGCCGGTGGGCTGGAACAGCCTGGACGAGCTCACCAGTGAAACCCGCTTACTGCACTACACGAAGATCAAGACGCAACCGTGGGTCTATCCGTGCCACCCGCTGGGCTACGTCTGGATCGATGAACTGAAGCTGATGCTGCGATCCGGCGCGCTCTCGGAAAAGGATGTCAGGGACGAAGTCGACAACGGGCATGTCCGGCCCTCTCTGCTGATCGAACTCGGGCTCGACAGTCAACGGCCGGCGGGCGAGTTCAAGCCCGAGGACCTGCTGCGCTACGACCAGGAGGCCGGCTTCGTGATCCACAAGAAGTTGTATGCGGACATGGAGGCCAAGCGCCGGGCACGCCTTGAGTACGAACGCCGAAGTGACCCTCGCGGGTACGCGCAGCGGCGTCGCAAGCGACTGTGGCGCAATTTCGTACGCCACCCGATGAAGTTCTTCCGGGACGACAAACTGCGTGTCTGACGTCGCGCTTGCGTTGCCGCGTGCATCTGTCTTGACCGCTTGAACGCGATGGCGGGCGCCGCGCGACGGGTGCTCCAGGTCAGTCGTTCGGTCATCGACGGCGGCTTCGACTACCATGCGGAGATCGCGCGCGCCTTCGCCGAACGCGGCGCGGAGGTGTGCACCGTGTTTCAACGTGGCCGACTCTCCGTCGAGAAGCGACGGGCCTTCCCCGGCAGCGTTGTCTGTCTGGACGCGTCGCAGCGGAGACGCTTCAAGCATACCCCGTGGTTCACGCTGGCCCTCTGGAGGGCATTGCGTGGCAGGCCACACGACCTCGCGGTCTGCCATCACATGACCCCGGCCCGGGCCGTGCATCCGCTGCTGCGTGCCGGTCGCGTAGGACAGGCCGTTCTGGTCGTGCACGACCATGACTATTTCGATCCCAGGGACAAGCACGGCCAGCGCCGCCAGCGCTTCCTGGCAAAGGCGATGCGCTATCCCTGGCGCCTGGTCGGGGTATCGGAGGCGATCTGCAACAATGTCCGGGCACAGTTCGCGGCACTGCCGCCGGAACGCTGCCGGGTGATCCACAATGCGATCGACGCCGATGGGCTGCAGCGGCGGCAGCTGGCACGCGCAAACGCGCGTGCTGCGCTCGGATTGGGACCGGAAGATTTTGTGTTCGGCACGGTCGGGAGGCTGGTCGCGTTCAAGGCACACAGTGACCTGATCGATGCGTTCGGCCGGGTCGAGGGCGAGATGCCCGATGCCCGGCTCATCATCATCGGCAGGGGACCGCTGGAAGCCGAGCTGAAGGCCCGGGTCGCCGCAGCCGGCCTGCAGGGCAGGGTGTTGATTCATGGCTTTCTGGACGATGCCGCGCGCTACATGACCGCATTCGACGCATTTGTGCTGCCGTCTCGGCACGAGCCTTTCGGACTGGTGCTGCTCGAGGCGATGATCAGCCGGGTACCGGTGACCGCGAGTGACAGCGGGGCGCCCGGCGAGGTGCTCGACCAGAAGGGCCTTCTGTTTCCCAGCGGCGACCCGGCAACGCTGGCACAGCGGCTGCTGACGATCTATCGGGCAACGCCCGCGGAACGGGCGCAGCTCGCGCAAGACGGTTACGAGCGAGCACGCGGCCATTTTTCTTTGCGTGGCTATCGGAGCGCCTATGCCGACCTGCTGACACCCGGGCAAGGCGAACCTTAAGTGGGCACCGAGCCTCCAGGCGGCCGTGTCGCGCTGCTCTTGCAGCGCCTCGGGGATGGTGGTGTCGAACGCTGTTTTCTGAATCTCGCGCGGGGTTTTGCCGCGCACGGTATCGATGCCGATCTCTACCTGCACGAGATAGCCGCGGAAGGGCTGCTCGAGACCTCTCCGGGCGCCCGTCTCGTGCGGCTGCGCGGTCGGTCGCCCACCGAGCGCCGGACCGAGCTGGCGAACGCGCTGCGCGAGAGCAAGACCGACACCGTCCTCACCGCCAAGGAAGAGGACTTTCGCCTGATCAGCGCCGTCGTCCGGGGGCTGGAGCAGGCACCCCGATCGGTGATGGTGGCGAGCCTGGACTACACGGGCCAACTGCTCGGACGGCAGGCCGGCGTGTTCCGCCGTTGGCAGCGTTATCGCCAGGTGCGCAAGCTGTTCGGTCCGGCCGATCAGGTGTTCTGCGTCTCCGCGGGTGTTGCACAGGACATGGCAAGGATACTGCGTCGCCCGCTGTCCGATCTGCCGGTCCTGCCCAATCCGGTCGTGACACCCGAGCTCGACACGCTGTCACGCGTCCCGGTTCAACACCGCTGGCTGGAGCCCGGTCAGCCGCCACTGATACTGGGCGTTGGACGGCTCAGTCGAATCAAGAACTTCGCACTGTTGCTGCGGGCCTTCGCGAAGGCTCGGCGCGAAATGGTGATGCATTTGATGATCCTGGGGGAGGGCAAACAGCGCCAGGAACTGCAGGGGCTGGCGGACCGCTTGGGTATCACCCGGGATGTCGCGTTCCCTGGATTCCAGTCCAATCCGTATCCCTACATGCGCGGCGCCGATCTTTTCGTGCTGTCGTCTTCCTGGGAGGGTTTCGGCAATGTGCTGGTCGAGGCGATGGCCTGTGAGACACCGGCGGTATCGACCGACTGCCGGAGCGGCCCCAGCCAGATTCTGCAAGGCGGAAGGTTCGGGAAACTGGTCCCGGTGGGCGACGACGACGCGCTGGCCAGCGCAATCCTTACGTCGCTACGGCAACCACCGTCAGCAGAGCTTCTGATGCAGGCGGTGCTGCCCTACACGCTGGAAAACAGCGTCTTGGCCTATCTGCGCGCGCTCGGGTTCGCGCCAGCACCCGGCGATCTGGCAGCCAACCACCAGCTGTAGGCCGCACCCGCAAACATCATCGAATAGAAACGGCCATGGCTCGCCAGCAGCCGCGTGTCTGTCAGCTGCGCCAACGCATTGAGCAACAGCAGGCCAAGCAGGGTCAGGTACAGGTCGCGATCCAGCCAGCCGGACCGGTGACCCCGATGCGCGGCCAGCAGGACCAGCACGAAGGTGAGCAGCAGGGGGAGGCTACCGAGTACACCGTAACTCGCGAGCATGTCGACGACCAGGTTGTGGAAGTCGGAGTAAGTCTCCCAGTCTCTGAACTCCTCGCGATGCTCGCGGATGATGCGTTTCGGCGCATGCGGCCCGGCACCCAGCCACGGCGAGTCAAGCCAGGTGTCGATACCGAGCATCAGCAAGCGAGTCCGGATGCGCCCCGATTCCTCGGACATCCGCCCGAAATCGCCTTCCAGCGCCCATAATTCCACGATCGGCTGCGCGATGATCGCGACGCGGGACCTGACCGCGTCGCTGGCCGACAGGGTCAGCGAGATCATCAGCACAGCGACCGTAGCGACGAGCAGCAAGCGGCGGCCGATGGCCTGATTGCCGCGGTGGGCCCAGGCCAGGTAAAACAGCGTGCCAACGGCGACCATGGTCAGCGAGAGCCAGACGCCGCGCGACAGTGACAGCACGACGAGACCGGCGACCAGCGACAGCAGCGCCAACCAGACCGCCCTGAGCGGCCAGGCGCCGCGGCGTCCCGCCCATGCCTTCCAAAAACGCGGCGTCAGCATGACCATCGCGAACAGGCAGGCCGCGGCATACTGACCGACCGCGTTGATCGACCAGAGGAAGTGTGTCCTTTGCCAGGCGATCAGGCCAGCCAGGCTTTCGGCATCGAGCGCGCGCAACACGGCCAGGCTGAAGCTGACCAGCGCGAGCGAAAGCATCCACAGAATCAGACGTTGTTGGCCACGCAGCCACCACCCGACCCACAGGAACAGGAACAGCTGCGCCACCTTGAGGAAACCGTCGAATTGCTCCGATGCCTCGGCAGGGTAGTGATAAGCGCGCAGACCGGCGCTCAACCCGACTGCGGCGAGGCACCACAGCATCAGCCACCATACTGGGTCGCCGCGCAGCGCACCCCAGAATCGGCGCCAGTCGAACACCGACGCTAGCAGCATGCAGCCGATCCCGATGTTCGCACCACCTATCCCGAGAAAAGAGAATGCCGCAAAGCCGAACAGGCCCGTGCTGCCGAGGTACAGCACCCAAGGCCGCGGTGCGAGTGATTCGGATTGGACGGCCTTGCTCACACACGCTCCTTGCCAATGCTTGCCCACGGCGGGTCCGTTCAGCGCGTCGGGCGCCTCTGGGTTGCTAGCCGTCAGGTGCTGCTGCGGATGCTCTCGATCAGCGACGAGGTCGAGCAGCCGTCGACATAGTCCAGCACCACCACCTTGCCGCCGGACCGGCTCACACAATCGCCGCCGGCAATCTGCCCCGGGAGGTAGTCACCACCTTTGACCAGCACGTCCGGCCGGATGCGGCAGATTAGCCGCTCGGGCGTGTCTTCGCTGAAGGCCACGACCCAATCGACCGACCGCAGCCCCGCCAATACCGCCATGCGCCCGTTCAGCGGGTTGACCGGCCTGGCGGCGCCCTTGAGACGCCGCACCGAGTCGTCGTCGTTGACCGCGATCACCAGCCGGTCCCCCAACGCGGCGGCCTGCTCAAGATAGCCCACGTGGCCCGGATGCAACAGGTCGAAACAGCCGTTGGTCATCACGATGCGTTCGCCGCGTTTCTTGGCCTCGGCGATCTGGCGCACCAGCGTCGCCTCATCGACGACGCCGCGCTGATGCAGTTGCTCCGGGGTCAACGCCTCCTCGAGTTCCTCGCGAACGACGGTCGCGGTGCCCAGCCTGCCAACCACGATGCCAGCGGCCAGGTTCGACAAAACTGCAGCCTGCGTGACCGGCAGGCCAGCGGCCACGGCCGCGGCCAGCACCGCGACGACGGTGTCACCGGCGCCCGTCACGTCAAACACCTCGCGCGCACGTGCCGGCAGGTTCAACGCTGGCTGTCCGGGTAGCAACAGCGTCATGCCATGCTCGCTGCGGGTAATCAGCAGACCCTGTATGTCCGTGTCGGCCATCAGTTGATGACCGCGCCCGACCAGCTCTTCATCTCCCCGGCAGTGTCCGACGACGGCCTGGAACTCGGTCATGTTCGGGGTCACCAGGGTCGCCCCACGATAGGCAACGAAATCCTTGCGTTTCGGATCGACGATCACCGTCTTGGACCGCTGCCGCGCCAGCGCGATCAACGCCGCCGGGTCGCTCAGCGTGCCCTTGCCATAGTCCGACAGCACGACGCAGTCGGCGTCGGCGAGTGCGGCCTCGAATGGGCCCTGCAGTTCGAGCGGCTGGACCGCCGAGGCATGCTCTTCGAAATCCAGTCGAATCAGTTGCTGGTGCCGGCTAATCACACGCAGCTTGGTGATCGTGGGATGCGCGTCGCTGGATACCAGCGTGGCATCGCATCCGGCACCCCCCACCAGTCGCTGCAGGGTCGCGGCGGCCTCGTCGTCCCCGACCAGCCCCAGCAACTGGACGCGACCGCCGAGCGCCGCAATGTTCATCGCCACGTTGCCCGCGCCGCCGGCACGCTCCTCCCGCCGCTGAACGTGCACGACCGGCACCGGGGCCTCGGGAGAGATCCGCCCCGTATCGCCGTACCAGTAGCGATCGAGCATCACGTCGCCGATGACCAGTATCCGGTTCTTCGCGAAATCGGGCAGGTGCAGGCTCATTGGCTATGGCCGGATTGGGGATGGAAGGTCGGCTGCCGTGTGTCACGGCGATGCCTTGAGACCGGGCGATCGTCGCCCCAAGGGTCGATGAAGATGAGGTCCGCGCTGTTCAATCCGAACCGGCCGTCGTCTCTGCCTCGCATGGTTGACCCATTGTGCCACGACCGTAGACCCGCCGAAATTGTCGGCCGAGCAGGCCGCTGCTCCGTCACTGTGCGACAGCGGTGCGTTGGCCGCCACCGTGCCCGAGTACGCGTCGGTAGATGGCCAGGTTGCCGTCCACCATCACCGGCAGTGCAAAGCGTTCGCTGACCAGTTCCCGACCGCGCCGACCCATCGCCGCCCGCAACTCGGCGTCGCCGAGCAGTTCGATCATCGCATCGCTTAGAGCAACGCTATCACCCGGTGCGATCAGCAGGCCGTTGCGCCGGGGTGCGTCTATCTCGGGAATGCCGCCGGCACGTGAGGCGACGATGGGTACGCCGGCCGCTGCCGCCTGCAACAGCGACACGCCCAGCCCC
>CBDTXT010000115.1:0-8212 GCA_965364465.1 uncultured Chromatiaceae bacterium | reverse complement strand
CGCGTGTTGCCCCGGAGTTCGCCGCCATGCTGCGTCCACGTCTGTTTTTCGTCACGGCCCTGATCGCGTGCCTGTCGCCTGGCCTTGTCTGGGCCGCCGCGGTCCGCGTGGCCGTCGCGAGCAACTTCGCAACGACCCTGCAACACCTCGGCGAGGCCTTCAGCGCACAGACCGGGCACCGCCTGATGATCTCTCCCGGGTCAACCGGCAAGCACTTCGCACAGATCGCTCACGGTGCCGCGTTCGACGTCTTTCTCGCGGCCGATGCCGAACGCCCCGCATTGCTCGAAAAACAAGGAATTGGTGTGCCGGGCAGTCGCTTCGCCTATGCGGAAGGCCGGTTGGTGTTATGGGCCCCGGGGGCCGACCCGAAGCGCGATCCGCGCGAGTACCTCGCGGCGGGTGGATTTCGGCGGCTCGCAATCGCCAACCCCCGGCTCGCGCCCTACGGGCTCGCGGCAAGTCAGGTGCTTGAGGGTTGGCGGCTATGGGGTGCGCTGCAGCACAAACTGGTCAGCGGTGAGAACGTCGCCCAGGCCTTGCAGTTCGTTGCGACCGGTAATGCCGAGGCCGGGCTTGTCGCGCTGTCACAGATACGCAGCATGTCATCCGATGTCGGCTCGACCTATTGGACATTGCCATCCGGGCTGCATGCCCCGATCAGCCAGCACGCGCTGTTGCTGCGCGAGGGCGATGCAGCCGAGGCGTTCATGGACTACCTGCGCAGCGACGCGGCGGCGGATATCCTGCGCGAGGCAGGTTACCGGGTGCCGGAGCGGCCATGAGCGGGACACTGGTGGCCCCCTCTGACCTACAGGCCCTGTGGGTCACGCTCGCCCTGGCCGGGCTGACCACACTCTTTCTTCTGCTGCTGGGCACCCCGTTGGCATGGTGGCTGGCGCGCACCCGCAGTTGGCTGCGCGCGCCGCTGGAGGCGGTGGTCGCGTTGCCGCTGGTGCTACCGCCGACCGTACTCGGATTCTACCTGCTGCTCGCTATGGGGCCGAACGGCCCGCTAGCGGGCCTGTCGCTCGCCTTCACGTTTGGCGGTCTGCTGCTGGGCTCGATGGTCTACTCGCTGCCATTCGTGGTTCAGCCGCTGCGTGACCACTTCGCCGCGGTGGACGATCAGGCGCTGGAAGCCGCAGCGTGCCTCGGTGCGGGCCCGGCGAATCGCTTTTTCACCGTGGTGCTGCCGCTGGCCAGGCCGGGTTACGTAACCGCCGGGGTGCTCGGCTTCGCGCATACCCTCGGCGAGTTCGGCGTGGTGCTGATGATCGGCGGCAACATACCCGGCGAAACCCGGGTCTTGTCGATCGCGGTCTACGAACACGTCGAGGCCCTCGACTACGCAAGCGCGCACCTGTTGTCGGGCGGCCTGCTCGTGCTGTCGTTCATGCTGTTGCTCCCGGTGTACGCGAGCCGGTTCGGCCGCAAGGCGACCCGTTGAGCATCCTGGTCGATGCCCGGGTGCGTAAGGGCGATTTCGAGCTCCGGGTCGGCTTCGAGATACCTGCGGCCGGTTTCACCGCGGTCTCTGGTCCGTCCGGCTGTGGCAAAACGACCTTGCTGCGCACCATCGCCGGCCTGGAACCTGCGGCAAAGGGCGTGGTGCGGGTGGCTGGCGAGACCTGGCTCGACACCGAGCGGCGCCTACCGACGCATCGGCGGTCGGTGGGCTATGTTTTCCAACAGGCGGCGCTGTTCCCGCATCTCGACGTCCGGGGCAACCTGCTGTTCGGCCGCAGTCGGCGGCGCACCGTACACCCGGTCCTGGCATTTGACGAGGTGGTCGATCTGCTCGGCCTGAAGCGGCTGCTGGAGCGTCGTATACCCGGTCTGTCCGGCGGTGAACAACAGCGTGTCGCGATCGCGCAGGCCTTGCTGAGTAGCCCGCGCCTGCTACTGATGGACGAGCCCATGGCGGCGCTCGATCGCGCCAGCCGGCAGTTGCTGATGCCCTATCTGGAGGCCTTGCAGCGGGCATTGGACATTCCGGTGCTGTACGTGACGCATGCATTGGACGAGGTGGCGCGTCTGGCGCAGCAGATGCTGTTGATCCAGGCCGGGCGCGTGACTGCCAGCGGCGATGTGAACGAGCTGCTCACCCGCCTGGACCTGCCGATGGCCCACGGGCGCGCGGCGGGCGCAGTGATTCGCGCGACGGTCGGCCTGCAGGACACGGTCGATCAGTTGACCCGGCTGGATTTCGGCGGCGGACAGATATGGATGCCGCGCGTCGAACTTCCAGTGGGTGCTACGGTGCGCCTGCGCATACTGTCGCGCGACGTTACGCTCGTGCTACAGCCCAGTACGGACAGCAGCATCTTGAGCAGCTTCCCGGTAAGGGTACTGGATATCGCCGAGGGCGGGCCGGCCGAGGTCATCGTGCGCCTGCTCGCCGGTGAGGACACCCTGCTGACGCGTGTCAGCAAGCGCTCGCGCCGGCTGCTCGGATTGCAGGCCGGGCGTCACCTCTACGCCCAGGTCAGGAGCGTCGCGGCACTGGCTTAGTCCGTCCCGTCATCTCCCGACGCGTGAAAAATCGGTACCCGGCGCGAGGCCGAATTTCTCCTCCAGCGCGAGTTCGCGAATCAGTTGGTCGACGGCCCCCTGGCCGTGTTCGTTGCTGATCTCCGCGAGAATCAGGCGAACGGCGTTGCGATTGTAGCCGCCGCCGAACGACAGCTGGACCTGGATGAGTTCACGTGCCTTGTCGAGTGTCATGCGTAGGTTTCCTTGACTGTTTCCGCAGTATCCGTTGCCTGGGACGCAAACCCAACCCCCTGCCCTGTGCGGTCAGACGGTGTGCAGGTGGGATACCGGCGCGACGCTCGCTCGAAGCTGGTTGTTTACCACCGCCTCGATCTGGTCGGCCGGGACTGCCTGCTGAAACGCATTGCCCTGGTTGAACTCGCAGCCGGCGTCCCGCAGGCAACTCACCTCGGCCGGGTTCTCGCCGCCCTCGGCGATCACATCGAGCCCGAGATTGTTGGCCAGTGTCACGATGGCGCGAACGATCGCCTGGCTCTTGTCCAGCCGATCGATCTCCTGCGTGAACGCCCGGTCGATCTTCAGTGCGTCGAAGGAGAAGTTGTGCAGATAACCGAGCGAGGAATACCCGGTGCCGAAATCGTCTATCGCCGTGGTGATACCGCGCGCGCGCAACTGTTCGAGTACCTGGCTGGCATGCCCCGCATTCTGAATCAGTACCGTCTCGGTGATCTCGAGTCGCAGATGCCGCGGCGACAGTCCTGATTCTGAGAGTGCCCGCTCGACCTGCGCGAGCAGCTCCGGGTTCGCAAACTCGGCACTCGACAGGTTGACCGAGACATAGCTGCTGCGCAGTCGGGGTATGGTCCGGTGCCAGGCAGCCAGCTGGCGTGTCGCCTCGCGCAGGATCCAGTGGCCAATCGGAACAATCAGGCCGGTCTCCTCAGCGAGACCGAGGAATGCTGCTGGCGCGAGCGTACCGCGAACCGGGTGCTCCCAGCGCAGCAGGGCCTCGAAACCGACGATGGCATCGCCTTCCATCCGTCGGATGGGTTGGAAGTGCAGGCGGAACTCGGCGTGTGCGATCGCCGCGCGTAGCGCGCCCTCCAACTGCAGCATGTCGGCCACTTCGGCATGCATTCCCGCATCGAATGTCGTGTGCCGATCCTTACCCAGGGACTTGGCGTGATACATCGCGATTTCGGCATCGCGCAACAGATTCTGGGCCTGCCCGAGACTCGTCGACCCCATTGCGATCCCCGCGCTGACGGTGATAACGACCTCCTGGTTCAGCAGCGTGTACGGCGTCGCGACCTCTCGACGAATACGTTCCATGACGCGGCGCAGGTCGCCGACCTCGCCGCAGTTGTCGAAAAGGATCGCGAACTCGTCACCGCCGATCCGAGCCAGCGTGTCGGACGATCTGAGCAGTCCCGACACACGTTCGGCGATCAGGCCGAGCAGTCGGTCGCCAGCGAGGTGTCCCAGGCTGTCGTTGATGTTCTTGAAGCGATCAAGGTCGAGAACCGCGACCGCAAAGCGATGATCCGGTCGACGTTGTGCGAGCTTCGTCGAATGGCTTATGCGTTCCAGCAGCAGTTTACGGTTGGCCAGGCCGGTCAGCGCGTCATGCAGGGCATCGTGGAGCAGTTGTTCCTCGGCCTGCTTGCGCGCGGTGATGTCGGTCTGGGAGCCGGCGATGCGGTAGGCGTTGCCGTCCGCGTCACGGATCGCCAGTGCGCGGCACAACATCCAGCGATACCGGTCGTGACCGTCGCGGATGCGATATTCGGTCTCGAACTTGGCGGCCCGTCCCGCAAGGTGGGCATTCAGCTCATTGCGGAAGCCGAGTGCGTCATCGGGGTGTATACGGGCCAGCCACGACTCCATCTGGGAGCCGATGTCCACCTCGCTCAGCCCGAGCTGCTCGCGCCAGCGTGGTGAAAAATAGACCCGTTGCTCGGCGATGTGCCAGTCCCAGAGGCCGTCATTGGCACCGGAGGCTGCCAGCGCATAGCGCTCCTCGCTCTCGATCAATCGGGCCTGGTCGCGACTGCTACGCAGCACGTACTGCATTTGGTGGCGCAGCAGTGGCCAGTTGATCGGCTTGGTCACGCACGCCGTGGCACCAGCCTGGTACGCGGCTTCGATCGATTCAGAGTCATCGAGGCTGGTGGCGACGATGATCGGGATTCGATGCTGCGAGGATTCGCGGATCCTGCGGCACACCTCGAAACCACTGATACCCGGCAGCACGACATCGAGCAGGATCAGGTCCGGCGGCCTTTTCTCGACCAGTGCGAGCGTCGCTTCTCCGGAGTCGAGTGCACGCACCTGGTAGCCGAAGTCGTCCAGCGCCATTTTCGCCGCCAGCGCGATGGCCGGATCCTGGTCGGCGACCAGTAGGTGGACGCGTGTGTCGGTGACGTTGGGCGACATCAGGGGTCTTCGATCCGCTCCTGTCGTTGCCGGCCTTTGGGGGGGGCGGACGCCATCCTTACGGAGAAGCATGATTGTTATTGTTGGAGTATAGCGGCTAGTGCTCGTATGTGGGTGTTCACTACCAGATATTGTGCGCGTTGCGCATGCGCGCAGAATCAGGGCTTGCGGGCCGAGTGGGCACCAAAAAGGGGTCCCGCAGGACCCCTTCGGTCGATTCAGGCGAATGCAGAGGCAGCCTACAATTCGAAACTCGTCAGCTTGCGCCCGACGCCGGCCAGTTTCAGCGTCACATAGTCTGGCATCCCGTTGTCCTTGTAGGGCGGGTAGGACTCGCCCTTGATAAGCGGGTATAGGTAGTCCTTGCACTTCTGCGTGATGCCGAAGCCGTCGTCCGAGATGAAGTCAGTCGGCATCATTTTTTCGACGTTTGCGACCTCGCTCAACGGCGCCTCGCCGATTTCCCACCGATAGGGGCTGTTCGAGGTACGGACGATGGTCGGCATGATGGAGTTCTTGCCTTCGATGGCCTTTTCGACCGCCGCCTTGCCCAGCGCGTAGGCCTGCGCCACGTCGGATGCCGAAGCCAGGTGACGGGCTGCGCGCTGCAGATAGTCGGCGACTGCCCAGTGAAACTTGTGGCCCAGCGCCTCCTTGATCATGTTGGCCACCACCGGTGCGGCACCGCCGAGTTGGGCATGGCCGAAGGAGTCACGCGTGCCCTGTTCGGCCAGGAACTTGCCGTCCGGCCAGTGACAGCCCTCGGACACCACGACCGTGCAGTAGCCGTGCTCCTTCACCTTGGCGTCGATGCTGGCCAGGAACTTGTCTTTGTCGAACTCGACCTCCGGGAAAAGCGTCACGACCGGTATGCCTTCGTCCTCGACCAGTGCGCCGGCCGCAGCGATCCAGCCCGCATGCCGGCCCATCACCTCGATCACGAAAATCTTGGTCGAGGTTGCGGCCATCGAGCGCACGTCGAAACTGGCCTCCAGCGTCGAGACGGCGATGTATTTGGCGACCGAGCCGAAGCCGGGGCAGTTGTCGGTGATCGGCAGGTCGTTGTCCACGGTTTTCGGGACATGAATCGCCTGCACCGGATAGACCATTTTCTCCGACCGCTGCGATCCCTTGTAACAGGAATCCGCCGAGTCACCGCCGCCGTTGTAGAAGAAATAGCCGATGTCGTGGGCCTTGAAGACCTCGATGAGGCGCTCGTACTCGCGCTTGTTCTGCTCGAGGCTCTTGAGCTTGAAACGGCACGAGCCGAAGCCGCCCGAGGGCGTGTGCTTGAGGGCGGCGATCGCCTCGGCCGACTCCTGGCTGGTGTCGATGAGGTCTTCGGTCAGTGCGCCGATGATGCCGTTGCGCCCGGCGTAGACATTGGCGATCTTGTCCGGGTGTGCGCGCGCGGTCTCGATGACGCCGCATGCCGAGGCGTTGATAACGGCGGTAACCCCGCCGGATTGTGCGTAAAAGGCGTTTTTCGCCGTCATGCTTTTCCCCTCTGTAACTTAAGATCGGATTGAGCTGTAACTGTGGTGGTGGTGGAGCGGGCCGCCGTCTGTTCAGCGTCTCTTCTTGTCGATGTCGCCACGCTCCGTAGCCGTATGGTCGGCCTGGGCCTGAAGCAGTGACACGGCGCATTCGGTGAGATCGTCGTATTCGTGCACCCCGGTGCCGTACTGCTGATAGCCGCGATAAAAGAATTGACAACGATAACGCCTTTCCCCGGTCTTGAAGATGACGAAATGGCAGCTGTCCGCCTCCCAGACGAACACCGGGCAGGAGGTCAACTCGCGGTCTGCCGGGTTCAATCGGATCTCCGCGTCCGCGAACTGCAGTTCGATGTCGCTGTCGTACCTTTCCTTCAGCGTCGTGGCGACGATCCACTCTTCTGTGGCGGTAATATCGGGGATCTTACTCATGCACCTGGCCAGGAATTAGACGCGCCCGTCGTGCCGGCGCGAGGGGTTTATGGGGTCGCCAAGGTCGGTTTTTCGGATGCTTCCAGACGATTGGTTCCTAAGACGTTCTGCTGATCGCCTAAAATCCGTAATAAATCAGACGCTTCGTTGACAGGCAAATTACTGTTCGATTAGCTTAGTCAACGCAACTGAGGCTAGCCAATGCAAAACACGCATGCCCCTATAGGCAAATCCTAATTTCCTTATATTAATACGACTTGGTTGCACCGCCTAGGGGTGCGTGCAGCTGCGACCGGCGGGTTGGCGCCGATCAGAACAACAATGGCCACTGAGGAGCCAAGATGAGGATCGTTCTACTAGGCCCCCCAGGTTCAGGGAAGGCCGAGCTGTCGCAGAAGATCTCCGACCATTACGGCATGCCAATTGTTACCGTCAGCAGTGTCATGCAGCGTGCGGCGGCAGAACAGACGGAATTGGGCCGGCTCGCGAAGGAGGCCATGGACATGTCCCGGGTGTCCGATGAGTTGCTGCTCGCGCTGCTGCGTATCCAGCTGCCACAGATGGATCTGCGCAAGGGCTTCATCCTGGTCGATCTACCGAAAAACGCCGGCCAGGCGGATGTGCTCGACAGTGTGCTCAATGACTTGGATGCGGGTGTCGAGCTGGTTCTCAACCTGGAGGTCGACCCGGACGAGCTGATGGAACGCCTGGTCGGCCGGATTGCCTGTGACAATTGTGGTGCGCAGTACAACCTTTACGTCAATCCGCCGTTGGTCGATGGGGTCTGCGATGCTTGTGGGGCCCGGGTCGTGCGACGACCCGACGACTACGAGGAAACCATCAGCAATCGTTTGCGGGTCTACGAGGCTCAGATGGGTCCCTTGCTGCAATACTATCGACTCGACGACAAGCTGCGTGCGGTCGAGGCCGACGAAGGGCCGCAGAAGGCCTGGAAGACGTCGCGCAAGCTGATCGACGCGATGCCGCCGAGCATTGCGCCGGGCAGCGTGCTGGCGGAGTCCGCGCCCGGGGCGCCGGGCGGCAAGGCACAGGCCGCGATGGAGGCGCCACCGGCAAAGGCGCAGGCCGCAGCGTCGAAGAAGTCCGTCGCCAAGCCGGCCGCGAAGGCCGCGTCGAAAAAATCACCGGCCGGTCGGCAGCCCGCTGCGGCGGTGCAAGAGACCGCGGCCGGACGCAAGGCGCCGACCGCGAGGGCCGCTGCGAAGCCGACGCCGGTCGTCAAGGCCGCCGGCAAGGCAAAGAAGGCGGGGACGACGCAGTTGCCCGCCGGGAAGGTTGCGAAGAAGAAGGGGGCGGCCAAGAAATCGGTCGCCAAGGCCGCCCCGACGGGC
>CBDTXT010000114.1:0-8276 GCA_965364465.1 uncultured Chromatiaceae bacterium | reverse complement strand
GCCGAGCTCGCCCTCACCCTTGACCAAGCGATCGCCCCCCTCGCGCAGCCGGGCGTGGTTGAGCCCGAACATCGCCTCGAACTCGTCGCGGGTCAATCCACCGGTGAGCGCGCGCTCGTGCTCGGGTCCCGCCTCCGCACCGACGCGCCGTGCCGGGTCACGCGGGTCGAACAGCATCAGCGTGGACTTGCGCCCCTTGCGACGCAGCAGGCCGATCATGCCGGCGTCCGCGTCGGCGAATACGCCGGCGATGCGCAGGTCCTTCGCCGGGTGCAGGAAGCCGTCGGCACTGCGCAGCGGGATACCGAAACGCAGGTCCGTCATCGCCCGCAGCGCCGAGGACTTGCCCGCCTCGTTCCGCCCATAGATCAGGTGCAGCTCGGGCCCGCCCCCGCGCCGCAGGTCGCCGAACACGATCTCCTGCTCGGTAAAGGGACCGAACGCATGCAATGAGAGACTCAGCAACCTCATCCGGTCACGTCACCCGTCGCGGCCAGGCGCGCCAGTACGGTCGCCTCCGCATCACGCAACAGACCCAGCAGCTCACCGGGGTCCGCCAGCTGCGGGATTGCATCGACCGCGACCTCGGGTGGCAGCGCCTTCAACAGCGCTCCGAGCTCGGAATCGACCAGGCTCCGCAACGCGACCTCGTCCGCGGCGATGCGGTCTACCAGCCGGATCAGCTCACCCACGGCATCCTGGCGCTGCGCTGCCTGTGTGCGATCCAACGGCGTACGCAGATCGAGGCGGACCTGTTCGATCCACAACTCGGCCTCGGCCACGTCCTGGGCGGCGGCCCGGACGGCCGCATCCAGCGTCCCGGGACGAGCGGCCTCGACCGCGTGGAGCTCGGTGGTGCCGGTCAATTGCACCCGCAGCGCGTGCAGGCGGTCGGCGGCCCCGGTCAGCAGCGGCGCGAAAGCGGCGCGAAACCGCGGGCCGAGGGCCGTGAGCTCATCGACGCCGGCGAGATCGATCGCCAACTGGTTCCAGCGGACCACGTCGAGTGCGACAAACTCCGCCTCGATATGCCCCGACTCGACGCTGACCAGCTCACAGCCCTTGGGTCCGGTCTCGTTGGCGTGGCGACCCTGCAGGTTCCCCGGGAAAACGATGCGTGGCGCCTCGCACACCAGCTCGCGCCGGTGCACATGGCCGAGTGCCCAGTAGTCATAGCCCTTCGCGGACAGGGTCGCGACGTCCGTCGGCGCATACCTGTCGTGTCCCGGCCGGCCGCCGAGGCTCGTGTGCAATAGGCCGATGTTGAAGTAGCCGGGCAGCGGCTCCGGATAGGAAGGCACCAGGTCTTCGTCGACTGCGCGATCAGGGAAACTGCGCCCGTGAATCGCGACCGACAGCCCCTCCAAGCGCGCCGTCGCCGCATCACGACTGGGCAGGACCGTCACGTTGGACGGCAGCACCAGCTCGCGCGAGATCACGCCCTGGGCATCGTGGTTACCCTGCACGATGAACACCGGGATCCCCGCCCTGTCGAGGCGAACCATCTGTTCACGGAAGAAAAGCCCGGTGTGGAAGTCCTGCCAGTCGCGGTCGTAGAGGTCACCCGCGAGCAACACGAAATCGACCGGCTCGGCGAGCGCCCGGTCGACCAGGCGCTCGAACGCGCTCCGGGTCGCGGTGCGCAGGCGCTCCACCGGCGCCCCCTCGTAGCGGTCGAGGCCGCGCAAAGGGCTGTCGATGTGCAGATCAGCGGCATGTATGAAGCGCATCGTTCTGTCTCTTGGCCGACCCGGTACGGCATCCCGTCGCGTCAAGGTTGCCGATCCGCGACCGGCCGCGCGCAGCTACCCGCGCGCGGTCACCGGCGTCCGCCGGACACGACCTCGAATTCGCGACGACAGATCAGGGTGCCGTTCGCATTGTACAGCCGCAGTTCATGCAGACCTTCGCTGTTGGCGCCCTTGTAGGTCCAGAGATGGTAGCCCTGGCGCTTGCCACGCAGCGGATTGCGCTGCACCCGCTTTGCCTCCCAGACAGGTTCTTCGTCTTCCCCGCGTTTGATGATCAGCCGCACCGCCTCGCTGCGCGGCGCATTGATCCAGGCATGAACGTAGATGCGGTCCACACCCTGCTTGAATCGTCTCTGCGAGGTCTGGCCGTCTTCGCCGCGTGAGGTGATGAAATTGTCCTGCGTCGTGACGAGGGCATTGCCCTCCAGCAGCGCGTCGAGTTGGGCGAGCCGCAGGTCCCGATGCTCGGCCTCGGGCCCCAGTACGCGCCGCGGGCGGTAAGCATTCCACGCATCGAATGCCTCGCAAACGCTGAAATCGGGACTGTCGTCGCGGCGCTGCAGTTCCTCGAATGCCTGCGCCGATTCCTCGAGCTCACTGAGCCGGCTTTCCATGCGGCGCCGCTGTTCGGCGCGGAGCCCGTCGCCGGCCTGCAGCAATTCGCGGTAACTGTCCGCCAATTCGCCGTCGGTGACCCCAGGGTCGGTCTCGCGCAGCAACAACGCGGCCAGCAATTCCGCCGATCGTCTCTCCGCGTCTGTGGTCGCTTTCAGATCACCGCCCACGGCCACGATCTCCGCCGGGAGCGCCGTTTGTCCGGCCGGCGGCGCAGGGACAGGCTCACGGTCCACGGTCGCCGCTGACCGCTGCCGTTCGCTGCCGCCGCCGGCCCCCTGTCCCAGCGACACGCCGGTTTGGGCCGACAAGACCTCACGCTGCGCGATCTCGAGCCGTCGGTAAGTGTCATGGAGCTCGCGCTGGGCCTCTGCCAGGAGTTGCTCGGCCTGTTGCTCGTATGCCTGCCCCTTGGCCTCGTCGGCCTGTAGCTTCGCCTCTGCGACCTTCTTCTGGGCCGCTACCGCCAGCGGCTGAATCGCGGCAAGCCGGGTCTCGGCCTGTGCCTGGCGCCGCTGCACCATCTGTTCAGCAGCCGCCCGTCGCGCCTCGGCCGCGTCCTCGACCGAGGCCTGTCTCTCCTCGACGGCCTGCCGTTCCGCGGCCAGGGCCCGCTGCGTCTCCCGCGTTGCCTGCTCCGCCTGCTGCTCGGCCTTCTGCTGCGCGGCGATCGCCTGTCGCTTCGCCTCGGCTACCCGCTGCACCGCTGCCCGCTCCCAAAGCGCCCAACCGCCCAGCGCCGCGAGCATCGCCAGCATCGCGACCCCGGCCAGCACGACGCGTTTGCGCGCCACCCGCCTCGCGTCGGCGATCTTGCGTGCCTCGCGGGCCTGGCGACTCAGCTGGATCGGCTCGATCAGGGTATCGTGCGTCAACTCATAGTAGTTGTCGCCGACCCGCGGTTCTTTGCGCAGCACGCGCTGCTGAACCAGTTCCTGCAGGACCTCTGGCGGCACGCCGTCGTCCTGCTTGATCGTGGACTCTTCGCGCAAAAGTCGCCGTCCCTTGGCGGTGATGAACCCATACTCGCAGAGCCGCTCCAGCCTTTCCCGCAGCTGTGGATCGTCCGGGAAGCGGGCGCATACCTTGCATAGCGATTGTTCGTAAAAGCTGCTGAGAACGGACTTGAGCGCGTCGGCACCACCCAGATCGGCCGCCGTTACGGTCGCGAGCCGTTCTCGCCGCACCTTCTCTTCGACATGGTGGCAGATCAACTGCAGCTGGAACGGTTCCACCTCCTTTCCGACCCCGGTCTTTCCCCCACCAAGGTGTTGCCGCGACAGGAAGTCGAGGACAAGTTCCAGCGCATCGTCCGACCAGGCGAAAGCGGGCGTCGCAAAGACCTCGCCTTGCAACGCTGCCGGCTCGACGATCGCGCGTCTGGCCTGCTCGCGTGACAGCGGCTTGACGCGGAACGGCGCCTTGTAGATCGAAGGGATACGGTCTCGCAATTCCTCGAGGTTGGCGTAGAAATCCTCACGCAGCGCGAGCACGACCTTGACTTCGGGGGGCGTGTCGCTGAGCTTCGTCGCCGTGCCGTCCAGCGGTCGACGCGGGCGGGTGCCACGGACCAGGTCGGCGAGTTCGTCAATGAACGCCTTGCGCGGCTCCGGGTCGTGCAGCGTGAACAATTCCTCGAACTGGTCGATCAACAGGACTGGCGAAAGCAGCCGGTCGCCGCGCCAGATTTCGAGCGTCTTGAAAAAGTGCCAGAGGCTGGCCCTGTTCCAGCCGGTTTGGGGTGGCTCGTACTCGATCTGGCGCTGCGCACTGGCCGCGTCGACCGCGGTCCTGATGCCCTCGTAGACGCTGTCCAGCGGGCTCCCGGTCGATGCGCCGAGCCTGACGACCAGCGGGAAGTAGCCCTCGTCCCTGAGCGGTTCCAGGAGCCCGGCATTGAGCAGGCTGGTCTTACCGATACCCGAACGTGCAAAGACCAGTACCAGGCGCTCGGCCACCACCAGCTGGAGCAGTTCGTACTTTTCCCGGTCCCGCCCACGGAACAGCCGTCGGTGAATCTCGCCATCGTCGAACGGGTGAACCCCGGGATAACGGGACACGCCCCCGGCGCGCGGGCCACCCGCGAGGTCCGGCTTCGAATCATCCATGATCAACCCCGCTTCCGGCGTGCATGCTCACGTCGAATCTCCCGTGCCAGCGCCGACACGTCGGCGCGCCAGTCGAACAGCGTGCCGGTCTGGATCTTGGCCCGCTCCAGTGCGTCGAGACGCTCGGCATCTTCGTCGATCTGCACCGGGAAGATGAACCGCCCGGCGCGCATGCACTGCCGCTCGAGTGCGAGCTGCACCTCCTTGTGGACATAGCTTTCGACACGGTCGCTCAATGCACGGCTCTGCAGCACGACGAAATAATCCACATCCCGGGTAATGGTGTCCTCGAGCGTGTCATTCCAACGGGTCCCAAACCTCAGCCCCTCGGTGTCGATCCAGGGATCGAGCCCCTCCTCACGCAGGCGCTCGACCAATGCCCTGGCACGCTCCTGGTCTTCCTTGACATAGGAGATGAACACGGTCGGCGCGTCCGGCCCGGCTGCGACATCGGACGAGGACGAAATGGCGTTGGACGCGGGATGCCCGGTCGGGTGTCTTTCCATCCAGCGCCGATGCAGCTCCTGGATGAAGTCTTCTAGCCGGGTGTCGAGCAGCGTGAGCGAGTGATAGCCGAGCTCTCCGTAGAACAGCACGCTGTCATCGAACAATGCGTCAAAGTGCTCCTGCGTCTCGGTCGGGGGCGCGTTCTCCAGTGCGAATGACTTTGCCGACTCATTCAGTTTGAGCACGTGCATCAGGACCCGCAGATGGTAGTTGCCCAGGCCGAAGCCGAGGAAAAGGAAATTCTTGCCACTGAACTGGTTCGTCAGGTCGGCCGGCAGCTTCGGGCATTCGGCGGTCACGGACTTAAGGAACTCGAGCTGGTCGTTTTCGGTGATCGCGAGCGATCCCGGGACGTCCGAAGCGCCGTAAAGCTGGTACACGAGTGGCTCATCCACGGTGCCGAGGTACCCCAGGATATCCCGGCGGTCGCCCTTGAAATGATAACTCTCGACCCGCGGCCGCTTGTCCTGCCTACGCAGGAAATGGTTCAGTGTGTCGTCGTGCCGCGAGGTCACGAGGAGGCTGAACGGCAACTCGGCCAGACAACGGAACGTGGGATCGCCGCAGGCGTCCAGCGCTTCCCTGTGCTTGTCGTAAAAACGTCTGACTTCGACCTCGAGCTCGTCCCTGCTCAGCTGGTTCTGGAAGATCTGTGCGACAAGGCTGAGCTTGGTCTGATCCGGAACCGGGTAATTCTTCTCTTCCAGGAGTATCTCTGCCAGCTCGCGGGACAGCTCGATCGCCAGGTTCCGCGTCGACCCGTCACCCGGTGACGTGCTCAGATCCGGGCCGAGGAGCGGGATGCAGTTACCCCTCTCGATGCTCTGCAGCAGCACCTCCCAATCGCGATCCCTGAACTTCGCGCTTAATGCATGCGACATCTTGCTAAACCTCAGTCAGTAGTGGGAGCGCCAACGAAGCCGCACCATCGACCGCCTGACGGATGGTGAAACGGTGCGGCCGGGTGAATAGCGGGCCACGCGCATCGTTCCACGGAGTCAACTCGATGCAAGGAACCCGGACCAGGCAGGCCAATGAAACCTGCCTGTCACAGATTATAAACGCCATCGCCCGACCGACCAGCGTCGAGCTGCGGCCGGAGTCTCCGCGACTGTTGGTGACGCCGCGCTCAAACCAACCCTTGCTCGACCAGAAACGCGTCGACCGGCTCGCCCAGTCCCAGCTGCCCCACCTCGGCGTACTCGTAGCGCGCACGCACGATCGGCTTGTCGATCGCGATCCGCGCGGCCAGATCGCAGGGGGTGCCAGAGACGACGAGGTCGACGTCAGCACGGTTGATGGTTTGCGCCAGCGCATCGAGCTGCGCGGCGTCGTAACCGACCGCGGGCAGCACCCGGCCGATGTGAGGATACCGCGCATAGACCGCAGCGATTTCGGGCACCGCTGCGCTGCGCGGGTCGACGATCTCGGCCGCCTCGGCCTCGGTCGCCGCGACATAGCCCGCACCGTAGGCCATGCCGCCGTGCGTGATGCTGGGTCCGTCTTCGACCACCAGCACCCGCCGCCCACGCACTGCCGCCGGATCGTCGAGGAAAGCGGGCGAAGCGCCCAGCACGATGCGAACGCCTGGCCGGATGCGACGTACGTTGTCGCGCACCCTGGCCACGTCGGCAGACGCGGCGGAATTGGACTTAGCAATCAGCACCAGGTCGGCCATGCGCAGCACCGTCTCACCCGGATGGTGGCTGGTCTCGTCGCCGGGACGCAGCGGGTCGACCAGTACGATGTTCAGATCGGGCCGGACAAAGGAAAAGTCGTTGTTGCCCCCGTCCCAGAGGATCACGTCGGCCTCCTGCTCGGCGCGGCGCACGATCCGTTCGTAATCGACACCGGCGTACACCGGGTTGCCGAGCGCGAGGTGCGGCTCGTACTCCTCGCGCTCTTCGACCGTGCAATCGGCGACGTCGAGATCGGACCGCCGCGCGAAGCGCTGTACCGCCTGGCGTTCCAAGTCGCCGTACGGCATCGGGTGGCGGATCACGGCGACCCGCAGGCCCTGCGCCTTCAGCCGACCCGACAGCCAGCGCGCCGTCTGGGACTTGCCGCAGCCGGTCCGCACCGCGCATACCGCGATCACCGGGACCGCGGCGTGGATCATGGTCCGCTCGGGACCGAGCATGACGAAGTCGGCACCCGCGGCCAGTACGACCGAGGCCTTGTGCATCACCGCGGCATGGCTGATGTCACTGTAGGCCAGGACCACCTCGTCGATGCGCCGGTCGCGGCACAGGCCGGCCAGGCCGTCCTCGTCGAGTATCGGGACGCCGTCCGGGTACAGATCGCCAGCGAGCGCGGCAGGATAGCGACGGCCCGCGATCGCCGGTATCTGGGTCGCGGTGAACGCGACGACCCGATACTGCGGATCGTCACGATAGACCATGTTGAAGTTGTGAAAGTCACGCCCGGCGGCGCCCATGATCAAGACCCGGGTGGGCGTCTGCCTGCCAGCCATGTCCAAACCCCTGCGCGTGGCCACACGTCTCGACAGTGTGCACCAATCGCGGAGCCGCTGCGCATGAATCAGGGTAGCGCAAGCGGCCGCGCCTGATGCAATGCGCGGAGGTCGAGCGACGCGCCGGGGGCCACGCGATGCCTCGCGAACCACCCGCGATTGACCTCGAGCGCATATTTCGCGGGCGCGATCGACAGGTGCCGGGTATCGGCGTCGAAGGCCTTCATCTGCGCGATGTTGAGCAGCCGTCCCGCACTGTCGAAAAAGCCGATATCGAGATCGATCCGCGTGTCCTTCATCCAGAAACGGCGTATCGCGGGCTCGGCAAACACGAACAACATGCCCTCTTCGGGCCCGAGACTGTCACGGTATTTCAACCCGCGAGCAATCCGCTGCGAGGTGTCGGCGATCTCGACGTACAGCGGGACGCCGGCGACCTCGATCGCCGTCCACCGGGCCGGCCCGCCACGGTCCAGCGCGCGCAGCCCGTCGGGGGCAAATATTCCCACCCATGCCGCCAGTGCCAGCAGCAGTGCTAGCCGCAATCGACCCGCGCTCATTCGAGCTCCGAAAACTGTCATCTTCTTCAGGTCATCCGATAGCCTGCTTCGCGATCCGTCAGCCGGCGGACGCGGTATCGGCCTCGGTCACGGCCTTGCGCCAGCGCGCCGGCGTCGCACCGGACCAGCGCTTGAACGCGTGACTGAACGAGCTGCCATCCGCGTAGCCGAGTGCGACGGCGATCTCCACCAGGCTGGCGTTGGTCGTAGTCAGCAACTGCCGTGCCACCGTGAAACGGACCCGGTCGCGTTCCCGCCGAAA
>CBDTXT010000113.1:0-8295 GCA_965364465.1 uncultured Chromatiaceae bacterium | reverse complement strand
CTCCGGCAGGACCTGGGCACGCAGCAGACCCACGGCCGAGTTGAGCTCGTCAACGCTGCCGATCACGTCGATGCGCACGTGGTCCTTGGCGACCCGCTCACCGCCGGCCAGCCCCGTCGTGCCGTCGTCGCCGGTGCGCGTGTAGATAACCGTCAGCCGATTGCCCAAGCTCAATCCTCGAATACATAGTTGGCCCCGATCCAGAAATTGCGCTCGGGGGCCGGGTTGAAACCGTCGCCGGCGAACGAGACTGCGCCGGTCTCGCTGTAGCGCTCATCGAACAGGTTATTGATCTTCGCGGTGAAGCGCCAGTCTGCGATGTCATAGTGGGCCACCAGGTTGGCGACGGCATAGGCGTCGAGCGGCGGCGACGCGTTATCGAAGTCGCCGCCGAGGAACTGCTCGTCGATATATTCGGCATCCAGCCGCAGCAGCAGCTTCCGCTTCGGCCGCCATTCGGCGTACAGATCCCAGGTTTGCTCCGGTACCAGCGGAACCCGTTTGCCCGCGTGCTGGCCGCTGCGGATCTCCGCGTCGATGTAGGCGTAACCGGCCCCGATACGCAGCGAGCCCGACACAGCCGTGTCGGCGGACAGGCTGAGTCCGTTGCGCCGGCTGGTCGGCAGGTTGACGTTGGTGAAGGTCGATGCGTCGAAGCTTATCTCGTCACGCAGTCTCAGCTGAAACGCGTTCACGCCGACGCGCAGGCCGTTGGCCGCATACTCGGCACCGGCCTCGTAAGAGATCCCGCGTTGGGTGTCCAACCCGATCGGCTGACCGAATGGTACGTTGGTGTGTTCGTCCACCTTCGCAAAGCGGTAGTTCTGGTCGGCCCGCAGAAACAGTCGCCAGGCGTTGCTGGGCAGGTAGACCAGGCCGAGCGAGCCGACCGTCACCGCGTCGTCGATGTCGACCCGGATGCCGGCGTTGTCGATGGCATTGTCGACCCGCGCGTAGCGGACGCCGGCGGTGAGCGAGAGGCCCGGTGACAGTGGGCGGGTCACCTGCCCGTACGCAGCACCGATCCGCTGGTCATTGCCCTGCGTCCCGAATGCGGTCGCCAGCTTGTAATCCGTGCTCAGGTAGTCGAGGCCGAGCGTCACCACCGTGTCGTGGTAGCGACCCACCAGGCGTGGCGTAAGCTCGGTGGAATCGCGGTCCTGGGTCGACGCACTGCCCGGGAAACCGCGAAAACTTTGAACGAAGTCCCGGTCGTCGTCGCGCACGGCCAATTCGGCCTCCAGGCGCCAGTGCGCGTCGAGGCGCTGGTCGGTGCCGAGCCGCAGCACCTTGCTCTCGGTGTCCAGGTAGTCAGCGGGAAATACCGCCTGGCGGCGATCTTCCGCCAACTCGCTCGCCAGCAGTGCGCCCGGTGTCTGCACATCGTCGCGCAACAACTGCAAGTCGACATAGCTGAAACCCGCGCCGTGATCGATTTCCAGCCGGCCATCGAGTCGTTCGACGCGACTGTCGTTGCGGTCGCGGTAGTTGTCGCTGTCCCGCTTGTGGCCCTGCAGGCTCAGGCCGATGCTCGGTCCTAAGCGTTCGCTCAGCCCGATCAGGAGTTCCCACGCGTTATAGCTCCCGAAGCCGCTGCGCAGGCGCCGTGTCCGCCTGTCGGGGCGGGAGGTGATCACGTTGATCAGTCCGCCGACGGCCTGGTTACCGTACAGGATGCCGGCGCTGCCCTCGACGATCTCGATCCGCTCCACCGTGTCCAGATCGATCGTATTCAGATACAGCGTTGCGCCGTCGGTTGCCGGGGTGATCTTGCGGCCGTTGATCAGGATCGCCACATTCGACTGCGCCGTGCTGCCGAAACCGCGCATATCGACATTGGCGCTGCCGCCGTCACCGATCGCGTCCGAGACATGGATGCCATTCACCTGTCGCAAGAGCTCTCCGACGTCGCGCGCACCGCTGTCCTCGATGTCCTGGCGATGTATCACGGTCGTGGCGGCCGGGATGTCCAGGCCGGGTTCAGCGGTGCGGGCTGCACTGATCAGTATCGGGGGCAGTGGCGTGGCCGCCATCGTCGAAGCGGAAAACAGCAGGCCAAGGGCCAGCGATCGGCAATACATTGACGCTCCCGGTCGCAGCGCCCACCGCGCTGCGCGTACTGCGTCGCGCGGGTGATCGGGAGGAGCAGCCGATCCGCGATGAGTCGGGGCCAGCGTAGCGCCTCACGCGGCCCGCCGCGGCGTGATGAATTGACGCGGGAGGCAGGTATCGGACTGACGGGTGCCGGCCGGGACTGTCATGGCCCGTATGGCGCGCTGGCTGGGTGCTGTGGCGCCTAATGATGCGGCGAACGACAGCCAGACGACCCGATTACCGTTGCGGGGGCAGTGTCGGGTTTGCCCTGTGCGGCGCACCGACTTCCCTTTTAACCCCCGGCCGAGCTTCGAAGCTTCTCGTCGGGAGTACCTCAGGCGAGAGCCAGCACTATAGGAACGCGCTGGGGAAGGGTCAAGCCGCTCCGAGCCGGCGAAGCGGCCATATTGAGCTACTTCAGCAATTCCTGAGTAACGAATACGTAGCCGAGCACGCCCGAAAGCGCTACGACCAGAATCATCTGTAAAACGATGCAGACCCCGGGGATATCGCTGCAGACCTTACCGAAAGTACAACCCATTAAAGACTTCAACTGACCTACCTCCAGATCGACCTTTTTAGTTTTAATCCTGCGACGCAACTCTCGGTTTTTAAATTAGAAAGCGCTAATTTTATTCCCCTTGAGTTAACTGATACTGGCATGCATTTTTTGCCGTGACAAGCCGATCGTGCGGGAAACTCAGTCAGCTGATTGATCCAGGTTAAACTGCTGTATCGATTCAGAAAATTGAGTAAATAACTGGGTTATTGTGGGTTCGCGACCACCTGCCGGGCGCGGCGCTGTCGCAGCTACCGACCCGGCGGCTTTATCCGGTCACGGCCCGGGTTTTTCTGTCCAGGACTTACCGTATCCTTCAACAACGTTTAATTTGGCCGCAAGCCACCCCTTGCGCGATCTGGAGAGCAGTATGGTTATCGAGGGTCCGATCAGAGTCGGCGTCGTGGAGCCGACACCGCAGGGCGATTACGAGTTGCATATCGATTTCACTGATGATTTCAAGGCCGCCGATCTGCCGCAGCAGGCGGAGCGTTTCCGCTCCTACCTGAACGATCTCGGCGTCGTGCTGGCCGAAGGAGCGCTGGACGACCGCAACGCCCAGGGCGTGATGCTGGTTCAGCAGATCTGCGAGCAGCTTCGCCCGCACATCGAGGCCGGCGACGTTGCGCTCGGTGAGACGCTCGTGATCCAGGTACAGCGCACGCCGGGTGTGAATCTGGCCGATTTGCTCAATTGACTCCAGACAGCGCCCACATCCTCGAGGGCACCGAGCTCAATTTCGATCGACTGGTGTTGGAGAACTCCCGCAAGGGGCTGGTGCTGGTCGATTTCTGGGCGCCTTGGGCCGGGCCCTCGCTGCGCCAGCAAAAGGTTCTTAGGGGCCTTGCGGCCGAGTATCAGGGGCGCTTCCTGCTGGTGACCGTGAACACGGACCTGGAAAAGGGCCTCGCCGCGCGCTTCGGCGTCAAGAGCCTGCCTTCGTTCAAGCTGTTTCGGAACGGGGGCGTGGTCGAGGAGATCCACGGGATGCAGCCCGAGGCGGATTACCGCACGATCGTCGACAAGTACCTGCTGCCGCTCGGTGACAAGGTCCGTCTCGCGGCCGGGCGGGCATGGGACCAGGGCGATCAAGACCGGGCGATTCAGGTGCTGGCCGAGGGTGCGATGGCCGAGCCCGACAATCTCGAGATCCCGGCGATGCTCGCAAAACTGCTGATGCGCCTGGAACGCTTCGACGAGGCCCGGCAGGTGCTGCTCGCATTGCCGCCCCAGGCCCGTGACACGACCGAGCTGGCGACGCTGCGGGCGCATCTCGACTTCATCGTCGCCGCGCGCGCGGTCGAGGATGAGTCGGCGGTGTTCGCGCGCGCCGCGCAATCGCCGACCGATCTCGACGCCCATTTCAAGGCGGCGGCACTGTACCTGGTCAGCGACGATTACGAGGCCGCGCTGCGGGCACTGATCGTGATTCTGCGCAACGACCGGGAGTTCGACGGGGGCGCCGCGCGGCGCGGGCTGCTCGCCATTTTCGACACGCTGGGCGGTGATCACGAGCTGGTTAAGCGCTACCGCGGCGAGTTGGCAAGCCTGATCCACTGAGTGGGGACGATGAACGCAAACGGACCCACCATCGGCTTCGTGAGCCTGGGCTGCCCGAAAAACCTGGTCGACTCGGAGCGCATCCTCACCCAGCTCCGGGCCGAGGGCTACGCTTTGTCGCCAAGCTACCAGGGTGCGGACCTCGTCGTGGTCAACACCTGCGGCTTCATCGACGCCGCGGTCGAAGAGTCGCTGCACGCGATCGGTGAGGCATTGGACGAGAATGGTCGCGTCATCGTAACCGGCTGTCTCGGCGTGCGTGAAGACGATATCCGCGCCGCGCACCCCGGTGTCCTCGCGGTCACCGGGCCACACGACTACGGGGCGGTGATGTCTGCGGTTCACGCGCACCTGCCGGCGCCACATGACCCGTTTACCAGCCTGATCCCGCCCCAGGGCATCAAGCTGACGCCGCGCCATTTTGCCTATCTGAAGATCGCCGAGGGCTGCAACCACCGCTGCACCTTCTGCGTGATTCCCAGCATGCGCGGGGATCTGGTCAGCCGTCCGATCGGAGAGGTCCTCGCGGAGGCCGAGCGGCTGGTTGCATCCGGTGTTCGCGAGTTGTTGGTGGTCTCGCAAGACACCAGCGCGTACGGCGTCGACCTCCGGTACCGCCCCGACTTCTGGCAAGGCCGGCCGTTGGAAACGCGTCTGACCACGCTGGCGCGCGAGTTGGCGCGGCTGCCGGCTTGGACACGGCTGCACTACGTCTACCCGTACCCGCACGTCGACGACCTGCTGCCCTTGATGGCCGAGGGTTTGATCCTGCCGTACCTCGACATGCCGTTGCAGCACGGCAGCGAACGGATTCTCAAGCTGATGCGGCGCCCGGCGGCGACCGAGAAGGTACTTTCGAGAATCGACCGATGGCGGGCCACCTGTCCGGACCTGGTGCTGCGTTCGACCTTCATCGTTGGTTTTCCGGGTGAGACCGAGGAGGACTTCGACCGGCTACTCGGTTTTATCCAGGAGGCACAGCTCGACCGGGTCGGCTGTTTCGCGTACTCGCCGGTCGAGGGGGCTGCGGCCAATGCGCTGTCCGACCCGGTGCCCGAGGCGCTCAAGCAGGATCGCCTGGCGCGCTTTATGGAGGTACAGGCGGAAATCAGCCGCAACAAGCTGGCGCTGCAGGTCGGCCGCACCCTTACCGTGCTGATCGACGAGGTCGGCGATGACCGGATCATCGCCCGCGGACCGGGCGATGCACCGGAGATCGATGGCCAGGTAATCGTCGAAGGCGCCTGGGATGGCGTGGCCGCCGGTGACTTCATCGAGGTGCAGGTGACCGGCTATGATGATCACGACCTGTTCGCGGAACCGGCCTGACCGACGCGGGCCGGTTGCCGCTGGCCTCCGGCGGTAGAAATGCCTTAGCCTTGTCGGGGAGCCGAAGGGGGTAAAGGGAGAGACCGCGTTGGCCAGCAGACAGGTGATCAGCTCACGACAGCCGGCCGGGCTGGTGCGGCAGTTGAACTTGCACAGCCCGTTCGCCACGCCGCGGGGGCGCATGCTGTTGTTTCTCTGGGGCGCGTTGACCGCCGGCGTCCTGGTTGGCCTGTTGGCCACCGACCTGGGTCGCGCACGCCTCGAACTCGAGCAACTCGGCGACCTGTACCTGCGGCATGTCGCGGACCGTGCGCTGGTCAGCGAGACCGCGATCGAGGGTTTCGCAGCCTTCGTCGCTGCGCTCGAATCGCCAGACTACGATCGCACGCAGGCATATGCGCGTACGCTGCTTGGGCGTTATCCTTTTCTGTACATGTTCGAGGTCGCGGCCCGGGTGAGCGACGCGGACCGCGTCGCCTTCGAGCATCGCATGGCCGAGCGCCATCCCGGTTTCCGCATCCGGCATTTCAGCTACGGCAGTGACCGCAGCTGGGAGCCGGTCGAGCCTTCGGCATTCTATTACCCCTTGGTGTTCCAGGAACCGCTGCTCAGCGGACCGGCCAACCTGATCGGCCTGGACATCCATTCGGGGGCATTTCTCAGGCAGGCCATGCAGTCGTCGTTCGTGCGCGGGCAATCGGTCGCCACCCATCCTTTCGATTTGGCCGAGGGCGGGCGCGGTTATGTCCTGCATCGTTCGGTCGATCATCTCGCACTGAGGCCGCCAAACGCGTTCGAGGCGGCCGAGTACGCACTATTGGCATTGAGGTCTGAAGAGCTCTTTTCCGCGCTGTTCGACCCGCCGGCCGGTATTGCGGTGCGCCTGATGCACGGCGATTTCGACATCGACGATCCGCGCGGCGAGATCATGTCGTTGCCTGCGTCGGCGGCCTCGAGGCTGGAGGCGTGGTTGCTGCCGAGGTTCAGTGTGCTGCGACGTTTGCAACTGAACTCACAACCGTTCCAGCTCGGACTGGAGTGGCAGTTGGCCTGGCGCGACCTGAGCCTGGCAGCGATGCTGGTGGTAATCGTCGGGTCGGTCGTGCTGTTCTGGGGGGTGCGCGGTTATGCCAGACAATACATCGCGAGCGAGCTGAACGCGCTGGAAAACGAGGGAAGGCTTTACCAACTGGCCAATTTCGATCCGCTGACCGGCTTGGCCAATCGTAACCGGCTGGTCGATTTCCTCGAGGGCGCTTTGGCCCGTGCGCGCCGGCACGAGCTGCAACTGGCCGTGTTGTTTATCGACCTGGATCGTTTCAAGGCCGTCAACGACGCGCATGGCCATGCGACCGGTGACCTGATCCTGGTCGAAGTGGCCCAGCGGCTGTCGCGCCACCTGCGCGAGGAGGAACTGCTCGCGCGCTATGGTGGGGATGAATTCGTATGGGTCAGTAGCGGAACTGCGCGTGCCCCGACGCTGGACGGCCTGTTGATGCGTCTGCGCGGCGAGTTCACCCGGCCGTTCACTGCCGGGACGGTCAGCCTTCGACTTGGCATGAGCGTGGGCCACGCGGTCTATCCGGCGGACGGCAAGAACATCGCTGCATTGCTCGAAGCCGCCGATGCGGAGATGTATCGTGCGAAGCGGCAATCCGAGGCATTGTCCAGCGCCGCCGCCACAGTGGGCGTCGTGCCGCCCGGCCGTGAACAGGCAACCCAGGAGGACGGTTAGCCACGGTCGGGCCGAGGCCCGGGCCGGGCCAAAAAAAACCGGCCTGGCGGCCGGCGGTCTGCGCAGAGTCGGCCGAGTGGTTCAGAATGCCACGCCCGGCTTCTTGCCCATCTTTTTCAGGATTACTGCCAGCGGACAGAATCCGGTGAACGCGGACTGGAACAGGTTCAGGCCGATGAAGGCGGTAAAGAGCAGCCAGTACTGGTGGTGGAAGATGGGGCTGCCCGATGCGCCAAGGGCAACGGTCAGCATGATCATGATTCCGGCAAACGCCATAACGATGCGCTCGATCGACATAGGGTCTCTCCCATAGGTTTCGGACGAAACCGCTGCTACGGCTCGCGGTGTTGAACGGGCAGATATTAGCAAAACCTAATATATCGAGTCAATGCACCGCGGGTGGCAGGCCGCGCGCTGACCTAGGCAGCGTCGCTGCAACTCGACGACGGTGGGCGCTGTCGGTGAGAATGGCGCGCGATTTGCCGCGTCCTCGAATCAACCCTCAGGCCCAGGAGTCCCGGAGTGCCAAGAATCACCGTATTTGCCGCATTGTCGCTGGCCATGGCCTGGCTGCCTTCCCAGGCGCCTGCGGATGCCGTGACGCCGACGGCCGAGGACCTCCTGTCCAACACGCGACAGCTCACGTTCGCAGGTCGGCGCGCCGGTGAAGGGTATTTCAGCGCAGACGGACGCCGCATGATCTTCCAGTCGGAACGCGACCCGGCAAACCCGTTCTACCAGATCTACCTGCTCGACCTCGAGACCGGTGACATCGAGCGACTCTCGCCCGGCCATGGCAAGACCACCTGCGGCTGGATCCATGCGGCGGGTCGGCGCGTGCTGTACGCCTCGACGCACGAGGACCCCGAGGCCGGCGCGAAGATGCAGGCCGAGATCGACTTTCGCGCGTCCGGCCAGCAACGCCGTTACAGTTGGGATTACGACGAGAACTTCGAGATCTACAGCCAGGACCTCGTCTCGGGCGAGCGGTACAACCTGACGCGCACGAGGGGCTACG
>CBDTXT010000112.1:0-8404 GCA_965364465.1 uncultured Chromatiaceae bacterium | reverse complement strand
TGACCCGTGTCGGTGGGCCAACTACCCGACATCACCGTTAAGTAAGTGCCATTGCCTATAGGGGTGGGTGTTCACGGCGTTTTGCCGAAGACACGACCGGCATCCCCACGGCTGCCGGATCGGCAACCGAGGGACGCCCGGCCGGGTTCAGCTCAGATCGAAGCGGTCCGCATGCATGACCTTGGCCCAAGCCGCAACGAAGTCGTTGACGAACTTCTGTTTGTTGTCGTCCTGCGCATAGACCTCGGCGTAGGAGCGGAGGATCGAGTTGGAGCCGAACACGAGATCCACCCGGGTTGCGGTCCACTTGACCTCGCCCGTCTTACGATCGCGGACCTCGTACAGCTTGTCACCCACAGGCTTCCAGGTATTCCCCATATCGGTCAGGTTGACGAAGAAGTCGTTCGTCAGCGCGCCCTCGCGATCGGTGAACACACCGTGCCGGGTTCCGCCATGGTTGGTACCGAGAACCCGCATGCCACCGACCAGCACGGTCATCTCCGGCGCGGTCAGTCCCATCAGCTGGGTACGGTCGAGCAGCATCTCTTCCGGGGTCACGACATAGTCCTTTTTGACCCAGTTGCGATAGCCGTCGTGAAGCGGCTCCAGTACCTCGAAGGCCTCGGCATCGGTCATCTCATCGTTTGCATCGCCACGACCCGGTGAGAACGGGACGGTGATGTCGAAGCCGGCCGCCTTCGCCGCCTGTTCGATCCCGACGTTGCCGGCCAGCACGATGACATCCGCCACGCTGGCGCCGGTCTCGGCCGCGACGCCCTCGAGCACGGCAAGCACTTTCGCAAGCCGCTCGGGCTCGTTGCCTTCCCAGTCCTTCTGCGGTGCCAGACGGATACGCGCACCATTCGCGCCACCACGCTTGTCCGAGCCGCGGAAGGTCCTGGCACTGTCCCAGGCCGTAGCGACCATCTCACTGATGCTCAGGCCGCTCGCAGCGATTTTTGACTTGACGCCCTCGACGTCGTAGCGGGTGCTGCCGACGGGGACCGGGTCCTGCCAGAGCAAGTCTTCCTTCGGCACGTCAGGGCCTATGTAGCGCGCCTTTGGACCCATATCGCGATGCGTCAGCTTGAACCAGGCGCGTGCGAAGACCTCTGAGAAGTAGTCGGGGTCTTTGGCGAATTGCTCCGAGATCTTGCGGTACGCCGGATCCATCTTCATCGCCATGTCGGCATCGGTCATGATCGGGTTGTGACGGACCGAAGGGTCCTCGGCGTCGACCGGTTTGTCCTCATCCGCGATGTCCACCGGCTCCCATTGCCAGGCACCCGCGGGACTCTTCACCGACTGCCATTCGTGGTTGAGCAACATGGCGAAGTAACCGTTGTCCCATTGGGTCGGCTGGGAGGTCCAGGCGCCCTCGAGACCACTGGTGACGGCATCATGGCCAATGCCGCGCTGGGTCTTGTTGTTCCAGCCCAGGCCCTGTTCCTCGATGCCGGCACCTTCGGGTTCCGGGCCCAGCAGTGCGGCGTCGCCGTTGCCGTGGCATTTCCCCACGGTGTGGCCGCCGGCGGTCAGGGCGACGGTCTCCTCGTCGTTCATCGCCATGCGGGCAAAGGTTACACGGACGTCGTGAGCGGTCTTCAGCGGATCGGGCTTGCCGTCCACGCCTTCGGGGTTTACATAGATCAGGCCCATCATCACCGCGGCCAGCGGGTTTTCCAGGTCACGCTCGCCCGAGTAACGGCTACCTTCGCTGCCGCTGGGCGCCAGCCACTCCTTCTCCGAGCCCCAATAGGTGTCCTTCTCCGGATGCCAGATATCTTCCCGCCCGAAGCCGAAGCCGAAGGTCTTCAACCCCATGGACTCATAGGCGATCGTGCCGGCGTAGGCGATCAGGTCGGCCCAGCTGAGCTTGTTGCCGTATTTCTTTTTGATCGGCCAGAGCAGACGGCGCGCCTTGTCGAGGTTGGCGTTGTCGGGCCAGGAATTGATCGGCGCAAAGCGCTGGTTGCCGGTGCCGGCGCCGCCACGCCCATCGGCAATCCGATAGGTGCCGGCCGCGTGCCAGGTCATGCGGATCATCAGGCCACCATAGTGGCCCCAGTCTGCAGGCCACCAGTCCTGGTTTTCTGTCATCAGCGCATGGAGATCTTTCTTCAGCGCGTCGAAGTCCAGCGACTTGACCGCCTCGCGATAGTCGAACCCCTCACCCATCGGGTCGGTTTTCGAATCGTGCTGGTGCAGGATGTCGAGATTCAGCGTCTTCGGCCACCATTCGGTTACCGACGTGGCGCCGGTGGTTATGGCGCCGTGCATCACCGGACATTTCAAATCAGACATCGTTCTTCTCCTCTCGTATTCGCGACGATCTGGGTCGGTGGATGCACTTATAGCTCTCGGATGAAGATTTATCTAATGAATAAATACAAACCTGTCGATAGTTTTTAGCGATCACTGTCCGATCGGCCTCGAGACGGTGCGTCGAAACCTCGAATCGGTTCAGGAAGACCATCGCGCTGGCACCGGGCTTGATCTGTGGATCCAGTTTCAGGGACATGCGTGGCTGTTTGGCGTCTCACCGGCTGCAGCGGGCTGATCTGTCGAATCCCAGGCCACCCGGCGCCGGAGCAATTTGCTGGAAGCGCCAGCACGGCCCCTTCGGCGCCAGGTGGGAGCCGCTCATGCTGCCGCCTCGCCATTGGCCGGATGCCAGACCCCAAGCGCAGCGATGCGCCGCGCGTAGGCGGTGAAGTCTGCCGGCTCACGTCCCAAAGCGCGCCTTACGCCGTCACCGAGGTGGGCATTGCGACCGTCGAGCACGGTCTCGAAGAGGTAGTTCAACAACCAAACCAGATCGTCAGGCGCACCGCTTGCGGCGATGGCCTCGGCGAACGCCTTTTTCGCGGTCGGTACGAAACGCACTTCGCGACCGGCGGCGTCCGAAAGCTCGCGCGCGACCTCGGTGAAGGTGAGCAAGCGGGGTCCCGTTACCTCATAGATTTCAGACGCATGCCCTTCTTCGGTCAGCGCGGCCACTGCGACGTCTGCGATGTCTTCAACGTCGACGAAGGGCTCAGGGATGTCGGCGGCAGGCAGCATAATCACGCCCTCCCGCACCATGCCGAGAAACTCGCCTTCGGAAAAATTCTGATTGAACCAGCTGGCGCGCACGATGGTCCAGTCCGCACCGGATGCCTGAACGACTCGCTCGCAGGCCTGCGCCTCTTCCTCACCCCGTCCTGAGAGCAACACCAGGCGCCTGACCCCTGTCTCTACAGCCTGCGCAACAAATTCACGAATCGCGTCCGCCGCACCCGGGATCGCCAGGTCCGGGGCATAGCTGAGGTAGGCCGCCGTGACACCCGCGAGCGCTGCATCCCAGGTGCTTCGATCGTTCCAGTCGAACGACGGGGCCGTGGACCGCGTGGCGATCCGAGTTTCGACGCCGCGCGCCAGTAGGCGTTCGGCGACTCGGCGCCCGGTCTTGCCGGTACCGCCGATGACAAGGGTAACGCCCTGATCGATGGGGCCTGGGCTCGTGGTGTCGTACATGGCTTTCTCCGAAGTGAGTTGATTAGAAGTCGTGGATCCGCTCGGATGCCACGATACAAAGGCTAGGCTGAATCCCTTCGTGGGCCCATGCGCATGAAGGCCAAATCCATACGTGTTCGTCTAGAATTCGGCGATGGATACGCTCGGAGGTCTTCTGGACGCGCCGCGGGCCCGTGGTGCCTTTGCACTGCGCGCGACAATGCGTTCGCCGTGGTCGCTAAGGATCCTGGCTGCGTCACCACTGTCGCTGATCGCGGGCGTAAGCGGAGAGTTGTGGATCTCACCCGACGACGGCGAGCCCGTATCGATCGGCCCGGGAGACATTGCGGTGACGCGCGCCCCGGATCACTACAACGTTGCTGACTCACCGACGACACCACCCACCGTGATCGTCCACCCAGGACAACGCTGCTGCGATCTGGCGGGGAATTCCCTGTACGAGGAAATGACGCACGGCGTCCGCACCTGGGGCAATGACCCTCGCGGCGATACCGTTTTTCTGGTCGGTGCCTACGAGCACTTGAGCGATGTCAGTGACCGCCTTCTGCGGGCGCTGCCACCGGTCCTCTCGCTGACTCGAGACGAGTGGCAGTCACCGCTGCTCCAGTTGCTGGAAGATGAAGTCATAAAGGAGGAACCCGGCCAGGCCGCCGTGCTGGATCGCCTACTCGACCTGTTCCTCACCGCGGTACTCAAGGCATGGTTCGCGCGGCGGGATGCCAGCCGGCCCGAATCGTGGCGGTTTCAGGGCGACCGCATCGTCGAGAATGCGCTGCGCATCATGCATGACGACCCGGCACACCGCTGGACGCTGGATTCTCTGGCCGGGGCAGCGGGCGCATCTCGGTCGTCGCTCGCGCGCCGTTTCCAGGAACTGGTTGGTGAGTCACCCATGACGTTCCTGAAGAACTGGCGGATGGCATTGGCGGCAGATCTACTCTGCCTGCCCGGTGAAACCGTCGGCAGCGTTGCCGAGAAAGTCGGCTACGCGACGCCGTTTGCATTCAGTGCGGCATTCAAACGCATACGCGGATTGAGCCCCAATGAGCACCGCACCCTCGCACTCCAGCGGCACGAATGAGTTCTCTCGCGCCATCCCAGTCCGTTGTGTTCCGCCCAGCCCGTCGCGGTCGAACGCGAAAAGCATGACGGGGCCGCTATCGTCATCTTGCAGACGCCGGTCAAAGGGATGGGCGTGCCCTGATCCTCCAAGAAATACGTGGATAGCATCTACTCTGCCAGGATGGACGCGACATCGTGTGATGGCGATGGATGAAAGCGCAGCGACCCGAGCAGGCAATGCGGTACCGGTGGCACGCGGACTGAAAAAGTGCTTGTAATCGAGTCACAACGGGTTGCCCGGATCACCCCTGTCGCACGTCGCCGTGATGGCGCGATCGAATCGTGCATCACCCAGCGGAAGGGCACCGTCCGGCGAACAGATCACTTTGAGCCCTGACCGCCTCCATCATGTGATCACGAAATGCCAACACTCGGGCCGTGCGCCTCAAGTCGGGATGCAACAGTATCCATAGCCCGAGATCCCATTCCGGCTGCGGGTCCGCGTATCGCACCAACAGAGGGTCCGAATCGCCCATGAAGCACGGGAGGATGGATACCCCCATGCCCTCTCGCAAGGCGGCCTGGGTCAGCAAGGTGTCATCGACATAGAACGGATGAGACTGATCCCCGCAGGCCTGCCTGGTCCACGATTTGTGAAACTCACAGCATTCGACACCGAGCCACTGGGGCTCTCCACCCACTTTCCGCAACCGGTCGACGTAGTTCAAGCCGCCGTAGATCGCAGATGAAACCGTAACGATCCTTTTGCCGATCAGTGTATCCGGCGGTGTATTGGTAAGACGAATTGCCACGTCTGCCTCGCGTTGTGCCAGGCTGACGTCGCTATTGGAAACCATCAAATGCAATACCACCTTCGGGAACCGACGGCTGAAGCCAGTGAACATTGGCATCAGCAGGGTGGTCGCCATATTGTCGATCGCGGTCACGCGAAGTGGCCCGGATGGCTTCAAGTCCTTACCGGACAGTGCACCATCCACCAGGAGTACCTCGCGCTCCATGCGGCCAGCGGCCTGCGAGAGATTCTCGCCCGCCGGTGTCAGTGCATAGCCGCTGGGGACTTTGTCGAAGAGCCTGGCCCCAAGATCCTGTTCCAGCTTGCGCATGCGCCGGGAAACGGTGGAATGCTGCAGGCCCAGCTGCCTTGCGGCACTCGATATGGAGCCACTGCGCGCTACCGCCAGAAACACCCTGAGGTCATCCCAGTTCACCGTCGCCTCGCGTTGGATTGGGCCGGCTGTGCAATTTTGCACACCCGGTTTCGAGTTATTCGGGATAGGAAACAGAAATCGCAGGGCTAGACTCTCCCACATCCCAGCCGGGATAGACAGCAGACGGGGATGAACGATGCGACAGGCACAAGACACACAGGCGGTGTTCGACGCAGTCAAATACGAGCAGACCACGCTGGCTCAATGGAACGGCGCCGCCGAGGCCTGGCATCGTTGGGGTAGCCTGCTGTCGCGCTGGCTCGGCCCCGCCACCGAGACCATGCTGGACATGGCCGGCGTAACCCAGGGCTCGCGGGTGCTCGACGTGGCCGCGGGCGCCGGAGAGCAGACATTGGCCGCGGCTCGACGCGTCGGCCGCAACGGCAATCGATAACAAAGGATAAGCACCATGGCCAAGATCGCAATCGTTCAACATGCGCCCCAAGTACTCGACCGCGAGGCGACGCTGAAAAAGGCGACATCACTGATTGCCGAAGCCGCTGCCGAGGGCGCGCAACTGGTCGTCTTTCCGGAGGCCTTCGTTTCGGGCTACCCTGCCTGGATATGGCGGCTGAAGCCTGGGGTCGACTGGAACCCGAGTGAGCAGATCCACCGGCGCCTGCTGGAGAATGCGGTCGACCTGGCGCAAGACGACCTGGCCCGGGTACGCGACGCAACGGCCGAGGCCGGCGTCACGGTCGTGATGGGAATCAACGAGCGCGATGGCACGATCGGCCGCAGTACCCTCTATAACAGCGTCGTCGTGATCGGCGCCGACGGGAGGATCCTCAACAATCATCGCAAGATGATGCCTACCAACCCGGAGCGTATGGTTTGGGGCTTCGGGGACGCCTCGGGATTGCGCGCCATCGACACGCCGGTCGGACGGATCGGCACCCTGCTGTGCTGGGAGAACCAAATGCCACTGGCGCGCTTCGCCCTTTACGCCCAGGGTATCGACATTCACATCGCGCCGACCTATGACAGTGGCGAGGGCTGGATCGGAACGATGCAGCATATTGCCAGGGAAGGCGGCTGCTGGGTGATCGGCGCCGGCGTGGCGCTGCGCAATCGGGATCTGCCGGATGACCTCCCGGGAAGGGATACCCTCTACCCGCCGGAGGAGGACTGGATCAATCCAGGCGACTCAGTGGTCATCGCCCCGGGCGGCGAGAAGGTGGCCGGCCCACTGCATCAGGAACAGGGCATCCTGTACGCCGAGGTGGATCCGGCACGGGCCGTCGACGCCCGCCGCACCTTCGACGTCGCCGGGCACTACGCACGCCCTGACCTGTTCACGTTACGCGTCAACCGGCAGAGGCAATCGCCGATCGAGTTCGAGGCCTGAGCCAAGCTATCGTGCGCCATACTGACAGCAAATGTCAGATCACCTCTGGGCCTCCACCGGTTGATCGTCCCTGCAGACGCCCCGTCGCCGGCGCTGCAGCCAAGGGACCCCGTCACCTGGTCGAACTGATGAAAATCCGCCGAACCCATTTGCAAGGGCCCGAATGCGGAGAATGAAAGCCTGTCGGCGGGGTGGGCCGCCAATTTACCCGTCAGCCGAGGGCCGGGTAGTCCGTATAGCCGCGCTCGTCACCGCCATAGAAAGTCTCCTCGTCGTACGCGTCGAGCCCTGCCCCTTTGCGGAATCGATCCGGCAGATCGGGATTCGAAATGAATGGCCGCCCGAACGAGACCAGGTCGCATTGCCCGGCCTTGATTCGTTGCCGCGCCTCTTCGGCCGTGTAATTCCCGTTGGCAATATAGGCCCCTTGGAAATTCTCGCGAATGGCCTGGACTACCGATTCGGGGCGACCTTCGACGGCATTTCCCTGGAAAGAGTCTTCGACCACCTCGATAAAGGCGATCCTCCGCTTGCTGAGTTCGCGAGCCAGGGTACCGTAGGTCGTCACCGGGTCATCATCGGACATGTCATTGAACGTGCCTGTCGGCGAGACACGGATACCGGTGCGGTCGCAACCCCAGACATCGACGACAGCATCAACCACCATCAGCGGAAACCGCAGGCGGTTGTCCGTCGAGCCGCCGTATTCGTCTTCGCGCCTGTTCGATTTCGTACGCATGAACTGGTCGAGCAGATAGCCGTTGGCGCCATGGATCTCGACGCCATCGAAGCCGGCACGTTTGGCATTCTCAGCGCCTTCTCTGAACTGCCTCACGATCGATGGAATCTCGTCCGACAGGAGGGCGCGTGGCTCCAGTACCTCGACCATACCGGAATGCTCGTCGATGAAGGTCATCGCACCGGCCGGCTTGAGGGCTGAGGGGGCAACCGGCAACTGGCCGTCCGGCTGCAGCTCCGGGCGCGAAATGCGCCCCACGTGCCAGAGTTGAAGATAGATACGCCCACCCGCTGCATGGACCGCATCGGTCACCAGGCGCCACCCGTCCACCTGCGCAGCGGAATGGATTCCAGGCGTGAAAGCGTAACCCTTTCCCTGTGGCGAAACCTGGGTGGCCTCGGCGAAAATCAGCCCGGCGCCGGCCCGTTGGGCGTAGTAGCTGGCGTTGAGTTCCCAGGGGATATCGCCCGGCTGCTTTGAGCGCGAGCGGGTGAGCGGAGCCATCAGGAC
>CBDTXT010000111.1:0-8434 GCA_965364465.1 uncultured Chromatiaceae bacterium | reverse complement strand
CCCGGCGGGCTCCTCGGTGCGGGCCTGGCTCGGTTCGCGGCTCGAAGATGCCGAACTCGACGCATTGTTGAAAATCAGCGGCGGCGCCCCGCTGCGCGCACTGCAGGCGCAGCAAGAGGGCTGGATAGAGGAAGGACGGCGCCTGAGCGGTGAGCTTCAATCACTGATGCGGCGCCAGACGAATCCGCTGCGAGTGGTTGAAGAATGGGAAAAACGGCCGCTAACCCTGGTATTGGGCGGGCTGAAGCGGTATCTGACAGACCTGATAAGACTGGCCAGCGGTCTGCCGCAGGCCGTTATCCATGATCCGGAATTGCGCGCCGATTTGAAAAGCCTGTGCGACGCCGTAGACTTGAGATCGCTGCACCTGCTATACGGTGAGCTGTTGCAGCTTGATCGTGATGCGTCGCGGAACCTGAACACGCAAATGATGCTCGAACACATCGCCCACCAGTGGTTGCTGCTAACGCGCCCCGGAGTTCATTGAGATGTCCGTGCCCAACATGCCGCGCGCCCGACAGGGGATCCTCTCACTGACGATCAAGGACAAGAATGCGCTGTATGCCGCCTATATGCAGTTCGTCAAGAACGGCGGCTTGTTCATCCCGACTTCGAAAAAATACAGCATCGGCGACGAGGTGTTCATGCTGCTCAGCTTGATGGACGAGGCAGAGCGCCTGCCGGTCGCGGGTCGGATCATCTGGATCACCCCGGTTGGTGCCGAGGGCAACCGTGCCGCGGGCATTGGTGTCCAGTTCAGCGACCAGGACGGCGGAATGGCACGGAACAAGATCGAAGGCTACCTCGCCGGCGCACTGCAGTCGGATAAACCCACCCATACCATGTGACGCGGACCAGCCCGGGTGCTTTCGAGGCGCCCCTCCACTGCGGCCCTTTTCCTGCTTTTCCGCTCTTGAATCCTGCGGTCAGGGCAGGCACCCTTCTGGTGCGCTCACCGATTGACTGACAGGGGCCCTTGGATGTTCGTAGATTCCCACTGCCATCTCGACCGAGTCGACTTGACGCCGTACGGCGGCGATTTTGCGGCCTTGATGTCGGCGACGCTGGATGCGGGTGTCTCACATCTGCTTTGCGTATCGATCGACCTCGAGTCCTATCCAGCGATGCTGGCCCTGGTCGAGGATTATCCGCAGGTCTCGATCTCGGTTGGCGTGCACCCGAACGACCGTGACGATCGTGAACCAACGGTCGAGGGGCTGGTTGCGTTGGCCGGCCACCCAAAAAACGTCGCGATCGGTGAGACGGGGCTGGATTATTTTCGTGCACAAGGCGATCTTGACTGGCAGCGGCACCGCTTCCGCACGCACATCCGAGCCGCGCGCGAGGCCGCCAAACCCCTGATCATTCACACCCGCGAGGCGCGCGAAGATACCATCGAGATTCTGCGCCAGGAGCAGGCAGCGGAGGTGGGCGGTGTGATGCACTGCTTCACCGAGACCTGGGAGATGGCGCAGGCGGCGTTGGCAATGAATTTTTTCATTTCATTTTCCGGCATCGTCACCTTCAGGAGCGCCGACGCGCTGCGCACGGTTGCCGCCAATGTCCCTGACGATCGGCTATTGATCGAGACCGACTCGCCTTATCTTGCGCCGGTGCCGTATCGTGGCAAACCCAACGAACCGCGTTACGTAGGGAAGGTCGCCGAGACCATCGCCGGGCTTCGTGGGGTGAGCACCGAGCAACTCGCCCGGCAGTCGAGTGAGAATTTTTTCCGGCTTTTCCAATCGGACTAGCTGACCGGCAGATCCCCCGGTGCGATGCGCTCCGGGACATGCAATGACAGGGAGGTCATATGCTTACCATTGAGCTTCCGTTGACCCGCGCGACCTGGGCGGCGGCTGTCGGGTTGTCGCTGTTGGGCAGCGGGCTGGTGTTGCTGAGCCGGGCGACACTGCCCTGGCGACTGATTTGGGTTGTGCTACTGCTCACTGTTGCCGCGCTGGGCGTGCAGCGTTTTCGGCGCCGACGTCCGGTCAGCCTGCTGGTGCGGCCCGATGGGCAGCTGGACTGTGTGCTGCGAGATGGCCGACGGGTCGCCATCACGCAATGTGAGCTTGGGGTGGTGCGCCCTTGGCTGGTCAGTGCACGGCTGACTGCGCATGGGACGGGGCGTCTCGATCTTTTCGTCCCCGGGGTTGTGCTGTCGCAAACCGCACACTGGGAGCTGCGTCGGGCGCTGATCGGTTTCCGTCCCGGGGCCGGCAGTGAGCAGGCTTGAGCCGAGCGCCGACGCGACGGTTCAGCTTGCAGGTCGTCGCGGCACGTAATTGTCGGGTATCAGCACGGTGGGGGTGGTCTGATTCTCGTCGCGGTCGGGAAAATCGATGTTGTAATGGAGTCCGCGGCTCTCGCGCCGGCGTTGTGCCGATCGGATAATGAGTTCCGCCACCTCGACCAGGTTGCGCAGTTCCAGCAGGTCATTGGAGACCCGGAAATTACCGTAGTATTCGCTGATTTCGTGGCTCAGTAGCCGGACCCGGCGGTAGGCGCGTTCCAGGCGCTTGTTGCTGCGAACAATGCCGACATAATCCCACATGAAGCGGCGCAATTCGTCCCAGTTATGGGAAACGACCACCTCTTCGTCTGAATCCGTGACCCGGCTTTCGTCCCAGGGTGCGATGTCTGGGCCCGGATAATCGCCGGACGCGAGTTCTCGCAAGATGTCGGCGTGCGCGATTTCGCTGAAGACCAGGCATTCCAGCAGCGAGTTGCTGGCCATTCGGTTGGCGCCGTGTAGGCCTGTGTAGGCGGTCTCACCGATCGCGTAAAGCCCGCCGACGTCCGTCCTGGCGAACTGGTCGACCTTTACCCCCCCGCAGGTGTAATGGGCCGCCGGGACGACGGGTAGCGGTTCTGACCGCATATCGAAGCCCAGCTCCAGACAGCGTTGGTGAATGGTCGGGAAAAGCTGCTCGATCTCGGCTGCCGGTTTGTGGCTGATATCCAGATAGACGCACTCGACGCCAAGGCGTTTCATCTCGTGATCTATCGCGCGCGCGACGACGTCGCGTGGCGCCAGTTCGGCCCGCGCGTCGAAGCGATCCATGAACCGACTGCCGTCCGGCAACAGGAGCCTACCGCCTTCTCCGCGGACTGCCTCGCTGATCAGAAAAGACTTGGCATCCGGGTGATAGAGGCACGTCGGATGAAACTGGATGAACTCCATGTTTGCGATCCGGCAGCCGGCGCGCCATGCCATCGCGATGCCGTCACCGGTCGCTACGTCCGGATTACTGGTATACAGGTAGACCTTGCTCGCGCCGCCAGTGGCCAAGACGACCGCGCGAGTTGACACCGGGACAACGCGCTCCGAGTGGATATCGAGCAGATAGGCGCCGTGGCAGCGGCGCCGCACGCGCCGGCCGTCACGTTCTTCGGCGACTACCAGATCGATGGCGATGTGATGCTCGAAGACGCTGACGTTGGGATGCAGGCCCAACTGCTGTACCAGCGTCGTCTCTACTGCATGTCCGGTCGCGTCGGCCGCGTGCACCACTCGACGGTGGCTGTGGCCCCCTTCTCGGGTCAGGTGGTAGCCCGAGTCTCCGGTTGGTGGTGTGCGTGTGAACTCGACGCCTTCCTCGAACAACCAGCGAACATTGTCAGGGCCATGCTCGACCACCATTCGGACGATAGCTTCGTCGCACAGGCCGGCTCCTGCATCCAGCGTGTCTTTCACATGGGAATCCACGGAATCCCTGGCGTCGAGGACCGCGGATATGCCCCCCTGCGCATAGAGGGTATTGCCCTCGCTCAGCTCGCGCTTGGATACCACTGCCGTCCGCACCTCTGGCGGCATGCGCAGGGCCAGACTCAGCCCGGCCGCCCCACTGCCGATGATGAGGACGTCGAAGAATCGCGTTTCTGACTGCGTCATGGCGTTGATGGCCCGCGTGTGAGTCGCCATAATTGGCGTTTGTCGTCCCGATGGCAGCGTTGCGCCGCTGACCGTTGACGCTAGGTTAATCGCTGGCAGTCGGGTGAGTCACGCGATGCCGCCAAAAGTCGCGCCCGGAAGGAAGAAAATAGAACCCCTGATGGCCAGATTCCCCCGAATCGCCCCAGCCCGCGAACTTTGCGGCGCGCCTGTGGTCAACACCAACGTGAAGACCGTGCGTGTTGGCGTCCGGCATTCGGGCAGGGCACGGCGCAGGTGAGTGGTGACAGGGAGACAGATCAGGTCCTCGTGGAGCGGGTTCAGCGCGGGGACAAGAAGGCTTTCGACCTGCTGGTGCTCAAGTACCAGCACAAAGTCGCCAATCTCATCTCGCGCTATATCCGCGATCCGTCCGAGACGTTGGATGTCACGCAAGAGGCGTTCATCAAGGCGTACCGGGCATTGCCCAAGTTCCGCGGCGACAGCGCCTTTTACACCTGGCTGTACCGTGTGGCGATCAACACGGCCAAGAATCACCTCGCGGCCCAGTCGAGACGGCCGCCGGGAGACGATATCGAAGCCGAAACCGCCGAACAGATGGACATGGGTGGGGCGCTCAAGGAACAGGATACGCCGGAGCGTCTGGCCTTGCAGGGCGAGATCGCCAGCACGATACAGGCGGCCCTCGACGAGCTGCCTGACGACTTGAAAACTGCGATCACACTCAGGGAGCTGGACGGCTTGACTTACGATGAGATCGCACAGGCGATGGATTGTCCGATCGGAACCGTGCGCTCGCGGATATTCAGAGCGCGCGAGGCGATCGATGCGAAACTCAAACCGCTGCTGGCGCATTAATCGAGAGAGCATGGGCAATGACAGATAAGCATGTTGACCTGACCTCGGCACTGCTGGACGGAGAGCTCGATCGCGACGCCCAGCGAAACGCGGTGTCCGAAATTCTGGCGGCCGGTGTCGACGAACTCGACAGATTCGGCCGTTATCGACTGATCGGCGACGTGATGCGAGGTGAGTCTGCGGTGTTGGCCACCGCTGTCACAGAACGGGTGCGAGCCGCTCTGCGCGACGAACCGGTGGTGCTGGCGCCGCCGGCAAGACGGAAGCGCCGGTGGTTGGGGCCACTTGGCGGCTTGGCGGTCGCCGCATCCGTCGCGGCGCTCGCGGTGGTGTTCGCACCGCAGATCCTGACTCGGGCCACGCCGGAAATTCAGCCCGTGGCATTGACGGCCGATGTGCCTCGAGAGGCACTCGCGCCATTGATAATTGCTGAAAATGCGCCAGAGGCCGAGCGGCTGCAACCGAAGCTCCGGGCGCGCTGGCAGGCGCTAGATCCGGCCCTCGAGGAGCGTCTCAACCGGCTCGTAATAGAGCACCATGAATTCGGTGGGCGAACGGGGATCAACGGCCCTGTACCGCATATCGGTCTGGTCGGCTATGACGCCCGCTAGCCGGTGCCTTTCGGCACTTGCTGGCCTACTGATCGTCTCGGCGGCTTCATCTGAACAACTGGCGCCGCACATGTTGCTCGACCGTATGGACGAGGCGGTACGGCTGCTCGATTACGAGGGCCGCTTCGTTGTTCAGGCGGGCGATCGGCTCGATGCGATGCATGTCGTCCACAGGGTCGAGGCGGGCGCTGAAAGGCAGAGGGTCGTTTCGCTGACCGGAACACCGCGTGAAATCATCCGCAGTGACAAGGCGGTGGCCTGCGTGGTGCCCGGGCACGAGGGCCAGGTCAACATAGAACGCCGGGCCCGCGGCCGCTCTTTCTCGCCGTTACGCGGCGTCAGCGCGGAGCAGCTTGACACGGTTTATACAATGAAACGGCTCGGCTCGAGTCGTGTGGCAGGACGCGACGCCCATCAGATCCTGATACTGCCGCGCGACGATTTGCGTTACGGCTATCGGCTATTCGTGGACCAGGAGTCGTCGTTGCCGCTGCGTTCGATCATGTTCGACGAGTCGCAGCGGCCCGTGTCGCAGATGATGTTCGTGGAACTCGAGGTCGGCCAGGACGTTGTCACCACGATCGAACGTGCAGCCGCGCCGAGAGCCGCCGACCGTGGCGCTGCCCCGGCAGCGGTGCCCCAGGCACGGTTGGCCCCGCCCGCCTGGACCTTCGACGACCTGCCGCCCGGTTTCCTGTTGAACGTCCATCGCCGCCGGGCCCTGGCGGACGCGCAGGGCGAGATGGAGCATTTTATCTTTTCCGACGGTTTGGCCAGTGTGTCCGTGTACATCCAGCCGCATGGCGGCAAGACGACGTTGACCGGGGAATCGTCGGTCGGTGTGGCAATGGCAGTCGGTCGGATAGTCGGTGATCACCAGGTCGTCGTGGTGGGCGAGGTGCCCCCGAAGACGCTGCATTGGTTTGCGCGGCAAGTTCAGGCGGTGGCCAGATGATCGAGGAGGAGGCGAGTGTCGTGCGCGTTTCGGCTGGTCTCGCAGAGATCGTGACGGACCGCCGGGATGCCTGTGGCTCCTGCAGTGCGAAACACGGTTGCGGCACATCACTGCTGGCGACCTGGTTGCCACAGCGCCGGCTGAGCTTTCGTATCACCAACGAGATTGGCGCGCAGGTGGGCGACCGGGTGGTCGTCGGCCTGGACGAAAGTGCCCTGCAACGCGGATCACTTTTGCTTTACGCAGCGCCGCTGGTCGGTCTGCTGTCCGGCGCGATCGCTGGTGAGGGGCTTTTTCCTCGTGTCGGCTGGTCTTCGGAACTTGGTGCGGTCCTGCTCGGTCTACTGGGCCTGACCATGGCGTTGGGACTGGTCCGCAGGATCACCGCCGGCCGGGAGGTTGGTGGGAGAGACGGCATTAGGCTACTGCGATTTGCAGGTCGGCCGACACGCCTCAGCCCCGACGACCTCTTGTCCCCGTGGGGACACACACCGAAACCGATCAGGAACCGCGAATGAACAGAATCGTCATGCATCGGATCAACGCACTTGTGCTCTTCTGCCTGACGGGCATGTTGCTCAGTGCCCAGTCCTCGGCACGTGATCTACCGGACTTCACCTTGCTGGCCGAGCAGAATAGTCCGGCCGTGGTGAACATCAGTACCCAGCAGAAGTCCGAGCTGAGCAAGAAGCTGCCCGAGGGCTTCTCGATGCCCGACATGCCGGAGGACAGCCCGTTCAACGAGCTCTTCAAGCATTTCTTCGGCGAGGGGCTCGAGGATTTCGGCGAGCACGAAAGTCAGTCGCTCGGCTCGGGTCTGGTGATCTCGTCGGATGGCTATATCCTGACCAATTATCACGTGGTGTCTGACGCGGACGAGATTCAGGTTCGGTTCAGTGATCGCCGGACCTACGATGCCAAGGTCATTGGCTCTGACAAGGGCAGCGACGTGGCACTGATCAAGATCGAGGCAAGCGATCTTCCTACCGTGAAGATCGGCAAGAGCAGCGAGCTGAAGGTCGGGGAATGGGTGCTGGCGATCGGATCGCCGTTCGGCTTCGATCACACGGTGACGGCTGGAATCGTCAGCGCCAAGGGTCGTAGTCTGCCCAGCGAGAACTACGTGCCGTTTATCCAGACCGATGTGGCGATCAATCCCGGCAACTCGGGGGGGCCGCTGATCAATCTAGACGGCGAAGTAATTGGGATCAATTCGCAGATCTATAGCCGCACCGGTGGTTTCATGGGCTTGTCTTTTGCGATCCCGATCGAACTGGCAATGAACGTCGCCGATCAGTTGCGCGAAACCGGCTCGGTGTCACGTGGATATCTCGGCGTGTTGATTCAGGACGTTGACCGAAACCTCGCCGAGTCTTTCGGCATGCCGCAGCCCTATGGCGCACTGGTCTCGCGCGTGATGGCGGGGTCGCCAGCGGACAAGGCCGGCGTCGCGGTCGGTGACGTGATACTTGCGTTCAACGGGAAGAAGCTGCTCAACTCGAGCCAGCTACCACCCTTGGTCGGCACGACACGCGTCGATGCGGAAGCCACGCTGCGCATCCTGCGCGACGGCACAGAGCGCGACCTGGCGATCACGGTCGGCCGGTTGCCGGACGACGATTCGGAGACCATCAGCTCGGTGCCGCAAAAGACCGAGCCCAATCAAATCGACCAGCTCGGTCTGTCGGTGATGGATATCGAGCCGAAGGTGCGCGAGCAACTGGGGCTGGAGGGCGCCGGCGGGGCGCTGGTCGATGACGTGGGCGCCGGCCCTGCGAAAGATGCGGGGATGCGACGTGGCGACATCGTGATGATGTTCGACGGCCAGGACGTAAAGGGTGCGGAACACCTCCGCGAACTCATCGAGGGCTCGGATGAGAAGCGCACGGTGGCCGTGCTGGTCCGCCGTGGGGAGAGCCCGCTGTTCATGGCGCTGCGTCTGAAAGACTGATCGGAGGTGACGGTCGCTGCGGTCTTTTACTACCGCAACGGATGCCATCTTTGTGAGGACATGGCGGCCGTTCTGTTCCGCGGCTGGCCCGAGGGCGCGGAGACGATGGAGGGGCGGGACGTCGACACCCGGCCGGAATGGCGTCGCGTACACGGCGAGTC